>NZ_JBFUKU010000297.1:0-6403 GCF_056400685.1 Pseudomonas sp. P5_A12
CTAATCATGCTGGTTCAACAGCAAGAATCGATACCGACTATCCATACAAAAACCCCGCCAACGGCCAATGCCGATCAGATAAGCCATAACGCTGTCCGTAGCAGCTGGCGAAGCCTGCGTTCGGCTGCGCAGCAGTCGTGATACCTGAGTTTGCGGTCTTTCTGAAACACCGCATCGCCTGATTTCACGACTGCTGCGCAGCCGAACGCAGGCTTCGCCAGCTGCTACGGACAGCGTTATGGCTTAWCTGATCGGCATTGGCCGTTGGCGGGGTTTTTGTATGGATAGTCGGTATCGATTCTTGCTGTTGAACCAGCATGATTAGTGCCTTATGGATTGGTCAGCAATTGCAGAGTCACGCGAGGCAGTCTGGATACCAAGGCACGTCGAGGTTTGTTTTCGAAGAGGCGCTTCTTCGCGATAGCGGTCTTTCAGTCACATCAGCAGTGGATGTGCCACCGTCATCGCGAGCAGGCTCGCTCCTACAGGGATTTGTGGGAGTCAGGCGGCTATCCTTGCTTCACGCTTCTCAAACGGGTTTGCCCATGCTTCAGGTCCAAGGCGTTTTCAAAAGCTACGCCACCCCGCAGGGCCCGCTGCCGGTGCTGCAAGGCGTCGACCTGACGCTCAAGCCCGGCAGCAGCCTGGCGCTGATGGGCGAGTCGGGCAGTGGCAAAAGTACCTTGCTGCACCTGATTGCCGGGCTGGACAAGGTCGACCGGGGCAGCATCCGCAGCGGTGACCATCGGTTGGAGCAGATGAGCGAGGCGCAACTGGCCAACTGGCGGCGCAGCGAAATCGGCCTGGTGTTCCAGCAGTTCAACCTGATCGGCAGCTTGCGCGTCGAGGATAATCTGGCGTTTCAGGCGCGGTTGGCGGGGCGCCATGACCCGCGCTGGCAGGCGCATCTGGTGCAGCGTCTGGGCTTGGGGGATGTGCTGCGGCGCTATCCGGAGCAACTGTCCGGCGGCCAACAGCAGCGAGTCGCACTGGGTCGGGCGCTGGCTTCGCAGCCGAAATTGTTGTTGGCTGATGAACCCACCGGCAGCCTCGATGAAGCTACCAGCGACGAGGTGTTGAAGTTGCTCCTGGAATTGCTCGACGACACGTCCACCACCTTATTGATGGTCACTCACAGCCCACGGGTTGCCGCGCGGCTGGCGGAAAAAGTGGTGTTGCACGGTGGTCGTCTGGCTGGCCCGGACGAGCGCTGAGGTGCGGGTTTTTCGCGAAACACTGCGGGCGCTGCTCAGTCATTGGCGGCAGCACCCGGTGCAGTTTTTCAGCGTGCTGACCGGGCTCTGGCTCGCCACCGGTTTGCTCACGGGCGTGCAGGCGCTGAACAGTCAGGCGCGGGAAAGTTATGCCCGCGCCAGTCAGTTGATCGGCGGCGAACCGCAAGCCAGCCTCAGTGCACCCGGTGGCGGGACGTTTTCCCAGGCGTTATTTGTCGACTTGCGTCGTGCCGGTTGGCCAGTGTCGCCTCTGCTGCAAGGTCGAGTCTTCCTCAAGGGCCATGAAGATCAGCGCTTGCAACTGATGGGTATCGAGCCAGTGTCGCTGCCGGCCGGTTCCTCGGTGGCGGGGCAGGCATTGCCGATCGAGCAGATTGTCGAATTCTTCAGTGCGCCGGGCAGTACCTGGATTTCACCACAGACGTTGCAGACTTTGGGGATGCGCGAAGGTGAACGGCCGACCAGTTTGAGCGGCGTGGCATTACCACCGCTGCACGTTCAAACCGACATGGCCCCCGGCGTGCTACTGGTGGACATTGGCTTCGCTCAGCAGATTCTCGGTCTGCCGGATCAGCTGTCGCGCTTGCTGTTGCCCAAGGATTTCAGCGCTGCGTTACCCGACACGCTCAAGGCTCAACTCCAACTCAAGACCAGCGGCGAAGAGAACAACCTCGCGCGCCTGACCGAGAGCTTTCACCTGAACCTCGACGCTTTAGGCTTTCTGTCCTTCGTGGTCGGCCTGTTCATCGTCCACGCGGCCATCGGTCTGGCACTGGAGCAGCGGCGAGGCCTGCTCAGAACCCTGCGCGCCTGTGGCGTCAGTGCGCGAATGCTCATTGCGAGTCTTGCCGTTGAACTCGGCGGTCTGGCGCTGGTGGGCGGCCTCGCCGGCGTGGTCAGCGGCTACCTGTTGGCCAGCGTGCTATTGCCGGACGTCGCCGCCAGCCTGCGCGGCTTGTACGGTGCCGAAGTGGCGGGGCAGTTGAACCTCAGCCCGTGGTGGTGGCTCAGCGGTGTCGGCCTGAGTTTGCTCGGTGCGTTGCTGGCCGGCGCCAACAGTCTGCTGCGGGCGGCGCGTTTGCCGCTGTTGGCGCTGGCCGATCCGCAGGCCTGGCATCAGGCGCATGCGCGCTGGTTACGGCGCCAGGGTTGGGTGGCGGCGACGGCGGCGGTGATTGCGCTCGGTGCCTTGATCTGGGGCGACAGCCTGGCCAGTGGTTTTGTGTTGATGGCGGCGCTGTTGCTCGGCGCCGCACTGGCGCTGCCCGTGGTGCTCAATGCCGTGCTCAACCTCGTCTTGCAACGCAGTCGTTCAGTGCTCGGCCAATGGTTTGTCGCCGATTGCCGGCAGCAATTGCCGGCGCTGAGCCTGGCTTTGATGGCGCTGCTGTTGGCGCTGGCGGCGAACATCGGCGCCGGCAGCATGACCGCCGGTTTTCGCCAGACCTTCAGCAACTGGCTCGAACAGCGCCTGACCGCTGAGCTCTACGTCAATCCGCAAAACCCGGCACAGTCTCGTGAGCTGGACACCTGGCTCAAACAGCAGCCACAAATATTGGCGGTGCTACCCAACTGGCAAGTGTCGATCCAGCTGCAAGGCTGGCCGGCGGACGTCTTTGGCGTGATCGATCACCCGAACTATCGCCAGCACTGGCCGTTGCTGGAGGCCTTGGGTGACAACCCGTGGGACCGACTGGCCACGGACGACGCGCTGATGCTCAGCGAACAACTGGCCCGAAGGCTGAAAGTACGCCTCGGCGATCATCTGACGATTCCCACGCCGGGCGGCCCGTGGTCGCCGCGCATCGTCGGGATCTATGCCGATTACGGCAACCCCAAGGGCCACCTGCTGGTCAACGTCAGCCACTTGTTGCGCGGCTGGCCACAGTTGGCGCCCAACCGTTTTAATCTGCGCATCGAGCCGGCATCGATTCCGTCGTTCATCAGCGCGTTGCAGGCGCGCTTCGCGCTCGACGACAGCCGCATCGTCGATCAGGCGCGGCTCAAAGGCTGGTCGACGCAAGTCTTCGAACGCACCTTTGCCGCCACCGCCGCGCTCAACAGCCTGACCCTTTGTGTAGCCGGCGTGGCGTTATTCATCAGCCTGCTGACCCAAAGCCAAAGCCGTCTCGGGCAGTTGGCGCCGTTGTGGGCGCTGGGAGTGACGCGGCGGCAATTGATGCTGCTCAACCTCGGACAAACCTGGTTGCTGGCGGTCTTGACGCTGGTGCTGGCGTTGCCGCTGGGGATTGCACTGGCGTGGTGTCTGGATGCGGTGATCAACGTCCAGGCGTTCGGCTGGCGCCTGCCGTTGCGCGTGTTTCCGCTGCAACTGCTGCAGTTGATGGGGCTGGCGTTGTTCGCGACGTTACTGGCATCGGCGTGGCCGTTGTATTCGCTGTATCGCACGCAACCGGCGGACTTGCTGAGGACGTTTGCCCATGAGGATTAAGCTCGGCTTGCTGCTGGTGATGGTGTTGAGTGGTTGCGACAACCCGGCGCCTGTTGAGAAAGGCTTCGCCGGTCTGGGTGGCGAGGCGGAGGCGTTTACGCCGGTGGTGCCCGGTCGGGAGTTCAGCTTCCCGGTGGATCACGGGCCGCATGACGGTTTTCGCATCGAGTGGTGGTACGTCACCGCCAATCTGAAGGACGAGCAGGGCCGCGAATTCGGCGTGCAATGGACGTTGTTTCGCAGCGCCTTGAAAGCCGCGCCCGAGGTGGCCGGCTGGGCCAATCAGACGATCTGGCTGGGGCATGCGGCCGTGACGTCGGCAACGGTGCATCACGCGGCCGAACGCTACGCCCGGGGCGGCGTTGGTCAGGCGGGTGCGAGCCTGGCGCCGTTCAATGCCTGGATCGATGACTGGCGGTTCAGTAGTCAAAGTTCTGATCCTTTAACTGATCTTCAACTCAGTGCGCGGGACAAGGATTTCGCCTACCAATTGCACCTGACAGCCACCCGTCCGCTGGTGCTTCAGGGCGATAAAGGTTTCAGCCAGAAATCCGAACAAGGCCAGGCGTCATATTACTACAGCCAGCCGTTTTTTCAGGCCCGTGGCTCGCTGCAAATCGATGGCGAGATCTATCAAGTCAGCGGCCCGGCCTGGCTCGACCGCGAATGGAGCAGCCAGCCGCTGACCGCCAATCAGACCGGTTGGGACTGGTTTTCCCTGCACCTGGACAGCGGCGAGCAAGTGATGCTCTACCGCATGCGCAACAAGGACGCAGAGCCTTACCTCACCGGCACCTGGATCGATGCCCAGGGGCAGACTCAACCACTGCACGCCGACGACATCCGCCTCACACCCCAAGACACCGCCGAGGTCGCAGGCCGTCAGATGCCCGTGCGCTGGTCGATCAAAATCCCCGGCAAGCACCTCGACATCACCCTCAATGCCCTCAACCCCAATGCCTGGATGGATCTGCGCATTCCGTATTGGGAAGGGCCGGTGCGACTGAGCGGCAGCCATGCGGGGCAGGGCTATCTGGAAATGACCGGTTATTGAACTGGAACTCTCGGCAGATCGACGTCCTCCTAAGTTAACAAGCCCGTTCAAAGGAGCCCGTCATGAGCGACGACCTCAAACCGCCAGACCTTGCCGCGTGGCAGCGCCTGTTCGACGACACGGCCTACTGGCAACAATCCCCCGACGCCCATTACGCCGAACTGCTGCGGGTGGCCGACGACTTGCTGGGGCAGGGCGCCATCGACATCGAACAGTGGCAAGACTTGAACGCCAGGGCCGAGCAATTGCACAAGGACTCGCCCGCTGTGAACGTCGCCCATGAAGTTGACGATCCGCAGGCCTGAGAAGCCCCCGACGAACGCGACAATGATGCCCTGCGCGCTACTCAGCTGACCTGGCGCAAGGAAAGTGGAAAAAGCACCGACTACGACGAATCCACCGCAAAAGAAACTGCAAAAACTTCTTGAAGTACGTCTATGCTCATTTGCACACATCGCGCTGACGCCTGAGCCAGAGCGGTCTGTTGTCATTTATTACCAAGGAATGTATTGCCTATGAAACTCCACGCACTGACCAAAGCCATCACCCTCGCTACCTTGCTGTCTGCTGTCAGCCTTGGCGCCATGGCCGAGGAGATTCCGCTGTCTGCTGACGTGGTAGCGGATCAGATCACCGCGACCGTTGTCTCGGTCGACGCCGCGAAACATCAAGTCGTCCTTAAAGGACCAGAAGGTAAAGAGACTTCTATCCAACTGACTGACGAGGCGAAAAACCTTGGCAAATTGAAAGCCGGCGACGAGGTCGACATTCAAGTGGCTCACGCCGTCGTATTCGCCCTCGATACCGACGTCAGCAAGGGCCTGCCAGGCGCCGCCGAACGCACGGGCGAAGCTCGCGCGGCTCCAGGGAGCGACAAACCAGGCGGCGAAGCTTACCGTCAGGTCCAGGTTCAGCTGAAAATCACCAAAATCGACCTGGCGAAACATCAGGTCACCTTCGAAGGTCCGAAGGGTAATACCAAAACGATTGACGTCGTAAAACCAGAAGTTCAGGCCAAACTCAAAGACCTGAAAGTTGGACAAAGCGTTGTCGTCACGTACACCGACGTTCTGAAAGTGACCACTAAATCCAAAACCTGAGGATTGACTGTATAGACTGATTGTTCTTGTATAACTTTTTTGTACAAGAACAATCAGGTTTTAATGTTCTGGTTGGTGAGTTTTGTCGATGATCTGAATAGTATTTCGATCGACATTTAGTTAAACATTATGTAAATAAAATTTCATGTTTGCTCGCGGACATATTTGCGAACTTCTATTAAAATCTCCTCGTTCGCCCAGTGTCACGGCTCTTTACCAGTGCATGGAATGCCGAGGCCAAAGCACTGGGCGGACACCTTATAGAAGGGCTGATAGCGAATACACAAAAACGGGCGATCATTTGATCGCCCGTTTTTTTTACTCGGCCTGTGCCTGTAGGCGTTGGCCGAGGTCGTGTTGCGCATCGCAATGACAGGGGTGAAGTCCTGAAGCCGCGTGGGGTTGCCCTAAAGCGATTCACCGTAAGCGCTCCATAAACCCCACCCTTTCTGAGGTGAGCGCGCTCAGCTAGACGATAATCAGATGTACACAGCTTGACCGTAATATGAAATCAGGTATCAGGGTTGCATGCAGTTCTCACACCAAACAACTTGTCGGCTTT
>NZ_JBFUKU010000298.1:0-6381 GCF_056400685.1 Pseudomonas sp. P5_A12
CAGCAACAGCAACGCTTGCAGGCACAGATTCACGGCGGTGGTCACGAGGGCGGATTGCGTTCCGGCACCCTGGCAACCCATCAGATCGCAGCCATGGGTGTGGCCTTCGCATTGGCCGCTGCTTTGTTCGATGAAGAGAAAGCCACGATCATGCGCTTGCGTGAACGTTTGCTTGAGCCGTTGCTGAGTCTTCCCGGCGTTCGCCTCAATGGCAGCCCTACCCAACGCATTCCTCACACCTTGAGCCTGACCTTCAGCGAAGGTGAGTTCAATTCTGCGGCGCTGAGCCATTCGATCGCCTTTTCTGCGACCTCGGCCTGTAACTCCGCCAGCAATGTTCCATCCCATGTGCTGCTGGCCCTGGGGCATGACGCCCGCTCGGCGAGTCGCACAATTCGCTTGAGTCTCGGCCGGTTCACCACCGAGCAAGACATCGACCAGGCGGTGCACCTGATCAAAGCGGCCTGCGCCAGCGCCCCGGCATTCTGGCAGTAGCGCCTTAAAGCGCCGACTCCGATCGGCACACAACAATTAAGCTGAAGTGATTAGCAGGAGACACGATGAGTACGCAGCCTTCGATCAATGGATCGGTGCCCCAGCGCCTGGCGCAAACCCGTGAACTGATGAGCCGCGAAGGCATTCATGCCTTGCTGGTGCCGTCGGCCGATCCGCACCTGTCGGAATACTTGCCAGGCTATTGGCAGGGGCGGCAGTGGTTGTCGGGCTTCCATGGCTCGGTCGGCACACTGATCGTGACGCCGGATTTTGCCGGCGTCTGGGCTGACAGCCGTTATTGGGAGCAAGCGACCAAGGAGCTCAAGGGCAGCGGCATCGAACTGGTCAAGCTGCAACCGGGTCAACCCGGCCCGCTGGACTGGCTGGCCGAAAAAACCCCTGAAGGGGGCGTCGTCGCGGTGGATGGTGCGGTGATGGCTGTGGTCTCGGCGCGTACGCTGGGTGGAAAACTCGAAGAACGCGGCGCGCGCCTGCGTACCGACATCGACCTGTTGAGCGAAGTCTGGAGTGATCGTCCGACGCTGCCAAATGAGCCGATTTATCAACATTTGCCGCCGCAAGCGACGGTCAGCCGTGGTGAAAAACTCGCGAGGCTGCGCCAGGTTCTGAAAGACCGTGGTGCTGACTGGCATTTTGTCGCCACCCTTGATGACATTGCCTGGCTGTTCAATCTGCGCGGCGGCGACGTGTCGTTCAACCCGGTGTTCGTGTCTTTCGCCTTGATCAGTCAGGAGCAGGCGACCCTGTTCGTGGCCCTGAGCAAAGTCGATGCCGAATTGCGTGCCGTGCTGGAACAAGACGGCGTGACCCTGCGTGATTACAGTGAAGTGGTCGCCGCCTTGCAGGCAGTGYCAAGCGGTGCAAGCCTGCTGGTCGATCCGGCGCGCGTCACCGCCGGTTTGCTGGACAACCTCGACAGTGGCGTAGAACTGGTCGAAGGCCTGAACCCGACCACGCTGGCCAAGTCGCAGAAAAGCCTGGCCGATGCCGAGCACATTCGTCAGGCCATGGAGCAGGACGGCGCTGCCCTGTGCGAATTCTTTACTTGGCTGGATTCGGCCCTGGGTCGTGAGCGCATCACCGAACTGACCATCGACGAACACCTGACCGCCGCGCGTACCCGACGTCCTGGCTACGTGTCGCTGAGCTTCAACACCATTGCCGCCTTCAACGCCAATGGTGCGATGCCGCACTACCACGCGACCGAAGAAGAGCACGCGGTGATCGAGGGGGACGGTCTGTTACTGATCGACTCCGGCGGTCAGTACCTGGGTGGTACAACCGACATCACGCGGATGGTGCCGGTGGGTACACCGACGGACGAACAGAAACGTGACTGCACACGCGTCCTCAAAGGCGTGATCGCGCTGTCCCGTGCGCAATTCCCTCGGGGGATTTTGTCGCCGTTGCTCGATGCCATCGCTCGCGCGCCGATCTGGGCTGAAAGCGTCGACTACGGTCACGGCACTGGCCATGGCGTTGGCTACTTCCTCAACGTTCACGAAGGTCCGCAGGYCATCGCCTATCAGGCTGCAGCTACTCCGCAGACCGCGATGCAACCGGGCATGATCACCTCCATCGAGCCAGGCACTTACCGGCCGGGGCGTTGGGGGGTGCGGATCGAGAACCTGGCGTTGAACCGTGAGGCGGGCACCAGCGAATTTGGTGAATTCCTCAAGTTCGAAACCCTGACGCTGTGCCCGATCGACACCCGCTGCCTGGAGCCGTCGCTGCTGACGCTGGAAGAGAAACAGTGGTTCAACGCCTACCACGCCGAGGTGCGCGAGCGCTTGAGCCCGCTGCTTGATGGCGCCCCTCTTGAGTGGTTGAACACCCGTACTGCGGCTATTTGACAGGTTGGAGTTCAGGCGCTTGTTTGAGCGCCTGACTCATCCTGTTTCGCACGTCGTGGCCTTGGTTGCTTATCTCAGGGCCTCAATAACGAATTCCAGCCGATCCTGGCCAAAGAACATCTGGTTGCCGACGAACATGCTCGGTGCGCCGAATACACCGCGCTGTATGGCTTTCTCGGTGTTGTCCTTGAGGGCGGCTTTGACCTCCTCGTCGGCTGTCATGACCAGTATTTCATTGGGGTCAAAACCGTTTTGTGTCAGCACCGCGGCGACGGTGGCCGGGTCATCAAGGCTGCGGCCTTCAACCCATAGGGCAATGAACAGGCAGTCGATAAACGCCAGGAACTGCTCGGGATGTCGTAACTGAATCCCGGTGACGGCGCGCATGAGCATCAGTGTGTTGATGGGGAAGTGCGGGTTGAATTTCAGTGGGACGCCATAACGTTTTGCATATCGGTCGAGGTCCTGGAACATGTAACGGCCCTTGGCCGGGATGACCGCCGGTGAAGCGTTGCCGGTGGCCTTGAAGACGCCACCCAGCAGCATTGGCGTGTAAATCAGTTGGCTGCCGGTTTGTTCACAGATTTTTGGTAGCTGGGTGTAGGCCAGGTAGGTGGCCGGGCTGCCAAGGTCGAAAAAAAACTCCACGGTTTTGCTCATGGTGGGTGCGCTCTGTTTATTGTTGTAGGGAAGGGCTTACCAGCGTTCGCTCCATGGCCGTAAATCCAGTTCGAAAGTCCAGGCGTCCCGTGGTTGGCTGTGCAGGTACCAATAGTTTTCGGCGATGTGCTCGGGGTTGAGAATGCCGTCTTCGTCTTTGGTCGCGTATTTTTCCGGGAAACTTTCGCGGATGAAATCGGTATCGATCGCCCCATCGACGACGACGTGAGCAACGTGAATGTTCATGGGGCCGAGCTCACGCGCCATGCTTTGGGCCAAGGCACGAATGCCGTGCTTGGCTCCAGCGAACGCAGCAAATCCCGCGGCACCGCGCATGCCAGCCGTGGCCCCAGTGAACAGGATCGTGCCCCGTTGACGCTTGACCATGCGTTTGGCGACTTCACGAGCATTGAGAAAACCTGAAAAACAGGCCATTTCCCAAATCTTGAAATACTTGCGGGCCGTTTCTTCAAGAATGCTGCAGGGCACATTGGCTCCAATGTTGAAGACAAGCGCTTCGATAGGCCCGATCTCGCTTTCGATCTGTTCGACCAATGCGATCACCTCTTCTTCCTTACGCGCATCGCAGGCAAAACCGTGGGCGTCACCGCCATTGGCTTTGATTGCGTCTACCAGCGGCTGAAGTTTGTCTGCGCTGCGTCGGGTGACGCAGGCAGCGTAGCCTTCCTGTGCAAAACGTTTGGCGATGGCGCCGCCGGTAGCATCACCGGCGCCGACCACCAGTACGACTTTCTTGTTATTCATGAGTTGGTCCTTTGCTAAACGATCGTTAACTAAACGAACGTTATGCTACGATTCGGTAGGCGTCAAGATGATCAACCCTGAGGGAAGGGCAATGCGCTACTCGGCCAGTCACAAGTTGCAAACCAAAGAGAAGCTGTTGGAAAGCAGTGCGATATCAGCCAAGAAGTCAGGTTTTTCCACGGTTGGTGTCGACGGCTTGATGAAGGCGATCGGCTTGAGCGGTGGGGCTTTCTACAGTCATTTTTCGTCGAAGGACGAACTGTTCGCTTCAATCGTCGAGCGTGAGCTAAGTCAAAGCCTGGAACGATTAGGCACCGACCAAGGGTGCGAAAAACTTGAGCGTTGCGTTAAGCATTACCTGAGCATGGCGCATGTCGAGCATCCAGAATCCGGATGCGCATTGCCGACGTTAGGCACAGAGATCGCTCGTTCGGATGTGCTGGTTCGCCAGCAGGCTGAGCGCTGGATTTGTCAGCTACAGGAGAGTTGGGCGCGCATTCTGGAAAGCGACAGCCTGGCTTGGGCCATTCTGTCGCAATGTATCGGCGCTTTGGTTGTCGCCCGGATGCTGGCGACGCCAGACATCCAGCGTGATGTGTTGAAGTCCAGCTACGAGGAGATTGGTCGCCAGATTGCCGGACGGCATCAATCTATTTGCAAATGACAATCATGCTTCGGCTGGTGTAGCCGGCAGGATTGAGCCCGAACGGATAGTCTCCTGGTTCTTCCACCGCGTCCCCCGACTTGGCGAGAACCTTGTACCCCTTGGGTGCACAGGAGTTGGCGGCGCTGGTGAAGCACTTGTCCCACGAGGATGAGAGTCCTGAGCAGTTGATGTGCAGCCCTTTTTTGCCGTGTTTGACTTGTGTTTTCGAGGTCGCCGCGCAACCCGCAATTGCAAGTACGGCGATCAATATCAAAATTCGTTTCATTGCTGTCCTTATAGCGTTCCCGGATCTTTTGCCCGGGTCTCGCTGCACTCGCTGCTTAAAGCGTTCTGATATCCCTACCCTGAAAAAATCCATGTCTGGCACTGGGTTACGGGCCTAAACATGGCTTAATTGAACAGTAATTACCAGACCTGCGTAAAACTCTGTATCAATCGGCCGCTACCGCTGGCTTGGCATCGCTGCCCATGGTCATGGTTGCACCCACGGAAGCCAGAATGATGCACAAGATAGCCATCCACTGTGACAGTGAGAGGTATTCGTGGAGGAACAACAGGCCTGACAATGCACCGAACGCCGGTTCAATGCTCATTAATGTGCCGAACGTACGGGCAGGCATTCGGGTGAGGGCGACCATCTCCAGCGTGTAGGGCAGGGCGGTGGACAGAATGGCAACACCGATGGCAACGGGGATCAGCGCCGGAGTCAAAAGCGCGGCGCCGGCATGGACGATGCCGATTGGGGCCACGAACAATGCGGCAATCATGACGCCCAGTGCTGCGGTTTGCACGCCGTTGTCGGCGCCGGCCTTCTGGCCGAAAAGTATGTACAACGCCCAGCAGGCACCTGCGCCTAACGCATAACCTGCACCTGTCAGGTCGATCCCCGCGGATGTGGCTCCTGTTGGAATCAGCAGCAGCAATCCTGTAACGGCCAGTGCGATCCACAAAAAGTCGATCGCACGGCGCGAGGCATATATTGCCACCGCCAACGGTCCGGTGAACTCCAACGCTACGGCAATGCCCAGGGGGACGGTTCGTAAGGACATATAGAAGAGGAAGTTCATGCCGCCCAATGCCATTCCGTAAATGATCACGGTGCGTAGGGATTTTGCAGTGAGCTTCGCCCGCCATGGGCGGAGTAGAAGCAACATGATCACACTGGCGACAATCAGGCGTAGGGTAGTGGTTCCTTGAGCCCCAATAACAGGAAACATGCTTTTAGCCAAAGACGCTCCGGACTGGATCGACGCCATAGCTATTAGTAGCAGGCCCACCGGGAACAAGGTCGAGGCAAGGCTGCGGGGTTGATCATTCATTGCGTGGCATCGTCCGGAGTGGGAAGCGAGAGTATTGTTGATTGCGATTGAGCAATATAGTGCGCATTTGTGGCGAGCGCGTCTATATATAGCAGTGTTTTTGAGTAACTTGATAGAAAAGCCAAATCAATGCTTGACGGCAGATTCTGGATGTCTATAATTCGCCCCACTTCCGGCGCAGTCGAAACGGAAAACTCCTTGGTAAACAAAGAGTTACGCAGTTTTCGGCAGCAAGCGGCTTCAGTTCATCGAAGCCCGAAAGGAGTTGAAAAAGAGGTGTTGACAGCAGCGTGTAACGCTGTAGAATTCGCCTCCCGCTGACGAGAGATCGAAAGCGCAAGTGGTTGAAGTTGTTAGAGATTTCCAAGCGAAACTTTGAAAACTTCTGAAAATAACCGCTTGACAGCAACAGAGGCTGCTGTAGAATGCGCGCCTCGGTTGAGACGAAAGATCTTAACCAACCGCTCTTTAACAACTGAATCAAGCAATTCGTGTGGGTGCTTGTGGAGTCAGACTGATAGTCARCAAGATTATCAGCATCACAAGTTACTCCGCGAGAAATCAAAGATGTAACCAACGATTGCTGAGCCAAGTTTAGGGT
>NZ_JBFUKU010000299.1:0-6363 GCF_056400685.1 Pseudomonas sp. P5_A12
CCAAGAAGGAGGGCACTGAAATGCGCCTACTTATAACTCAACTAAATAGATGTTTAGTCTAGTTATAACTATAGCGCATTAAAAGAGTAGGGTAGCTCATCCTTGAACTCTATCTTCCAAAAATGGACGATATCGCTCAAGGTGAGAATCAGCACCTGCCAATAAGGAAAAGAACATCAATGGATCACTTCCCAGGCTGGATGCTAGAAAGCGCTCATAGCTACCTGAAAGCAGCCGAGCTACTGGATGCTCAACACTTGCCGCACGTAGCACAAGTCAATGCAGCTATCGGCATGGAGATCCTGCTCAAAAGCTTCATCTCATTGCCTGATCAGAACCAAGGGACATCTGGCGAAACTTACAGGCTTGATCCAACAGCACTTGCCAAGGCTCACCAGCGCCTGCTGAGTATCGGTAAAACTAGCCGCAAGAATCATGACAAGCATGATCTGCTGACACTGTTTTATGCCGTTCCTGAACAGATCAGGCGCAGCCTGGCACTGGACAGCCAAGAAGAATGCTTTGAAAAATATCGAAGTGTGTTCACCAACAGCCGGTATCCATACGAGTCCAACAGCGCGAAATCTTCTGACCCGATTCTGATGAGGATGCTGCGGTGGACGCTGGCCAACGTGGTTGGTTATCACAAGGAACGCGGATCGCAGGATGCATTCATTGTGAGTTACATCGCTAAGCAGCAAGCTGGACCAGGTGATGCGTAAGAGGCAGTGCCTGCCTTCAAATCTGACCACCAGACGCTCCCACGTCCGTATAGGACGGTTCGCATAATGTATATTATGTTAAATTATGTATGTAAGAGCAGTTTAGAAACTGTCAGCGTTTCATAAAAGCACTCCGAACTAATTATTTGAATTCACGCGAACTGATTTGTAGATTTTCGACCCGTGTTTCAAAAATTAATTTTTAGCTCTAGTCGTGTGTCACAGAGCGCCGAAGGAAACCTTCGGTTAAATTCGGAAGGAAATGCGTAGAACGCAGACTCGTAGAATCAGGCAAGTAATCCGGAGGAATGAGCTGTTGCCAGTCTGAGCAGAGGTGGAAAATTGTCCTCCGACAAACCATCGAGGACTCCCCATGCTTGTACACGCCTATGGTGCTCACTCGGGCGACAAACCCCTTGAGCCTTTGCAGATCAGTCGCCGCTCCCCTGCCGCCCATGACGTCCAGATTGATATCGCCTTCTGCGGTATCTGCCATTCGGATTTGCATCAGGTGYGTGCCGAGTGGGCAGGCACACAATTTCCCTGCGTCCCGGGGCATGAAATTGTCGGCCGTGTATCGGCGGTGGGTGCCCATGTTTCGAGTTTCACTGTCGGAGACCTGGTCGGTGTCGGTTGCATCGTCGACAGCTGCAAACACTGTGACGACTGTGAAACCGGCCTGGAAAACTACTGCGATGGCATGATTGGCACCTACAACTTTCCAACGCCAGACGCGCCCGGCTGGACGCTGGGCGGCTACTCGCAAAACATTGTGGTGCATGAGCGTTATGTTCTGCGCATCCGTCACCCGGAGGAGCAATTGGCCGCCGTCGCGCCGCTGCTGTGCGCGGGCATCACCACTTACTCCCCGCTGCGTCACTGGAATGCGGGGCCGGGCAAGAAAATAGGCGTGGTCGGCATCGGCGGACTGGGCCACATGGGCATCAAGCTGGCCCATGCGATGGGCGCCCACGTCGTGGCGTTCACTACCTCCGAATCCAAACGCGAAGCGGCGAAGGAATTGGGCGCTGACGAAGTTGTAGTATCGCGCAACACTGAAGAGATGGCCGCACACTCCATGAGTTTCGACTTCATCCTCAATACCGTCGCAGCTCCCCACGATCTGGATGCCTTTCTGGTGTTGCTCAAGCGCGACGGTGCACTGACACTGGTCGGTGCGCCCGCCTCGCCGCATCCATCGCCCAACGTGTTCAACCTGATCATGAAGCGGCGAACGATTGCAGGCTCGATGATAGGCGGCATCCCTGAAACGCAGGAGATGCTGGATTTTTGCGCCGAACACGGGATCGTCGCCGATATCGAACTGGTTCGCGCCGATCAGATAAACGACTCCTATGAGCGGATGCTCAAGGGGGACGTAAAGTATCGCTTTGTGATCGATAACGCGACATTGGCTGACCAGACGAAAGACTCCAGCGAATAACGACTCAAGCGGAAATTCAAAAGCAACCTGAAGTAGCTTGCCGGTGCCCTCGCAGGGCTCCGGTTCTCTTTCGCGGCCTCGTTTACGAGGGGCGCGACGCTTCGCGCATCACAGGATTAAATCAATGACCCGTCCCCCACTCTCTGCCCCCCGAAAAGCTGAACAATCGTGGGGCGCAGTCTTCGCCATGTCACTTGCAGCCTTCGTGCTGGTGGCATCCGAGTTCATGCCCGTCAGCCTGCTGACGCCGATTGCTGCAGATATGCACATCACCGAAGGCCAAGCGGGCCTGGGTATTTCGGTCTCTGGGTTGTTTGCGCTGTTCGCCAGCCTGCTGACAGCTTCGGTGGCGGCGCGAGTCGACCGTAAGCCACTGCTATTGTCCCTGACTTTGCTAATGATAGTTTCAGGAACCGTGGTCGCGTTCTCGCCGACCTACTGGGTGTTTATGGTCGGCCGAGCCCTGATCGGCGTGGCCATCGGTGGCTTCTGGTCTTTGTCGGCGGCAACCGCAATGCGCCTGGTGCCGGATGATCAGATCGCTCGCGCCATGGCAGTCGTCAATGGCGGCAACGCTCTGGCGACAGTGATTGCAGCGCCGCTGGGTAGCTTTCTCGGATCCTTGATCGGATGGAGAGGTGCCTTTTTGTGCGTCATCCCGGTTGCGGTTGTCGCCTGCATCTGGCTTTTGGTTAGCCTTCCAACGATGAAGGCGCAACGTCGCCCAGGTACTGGAAATGTATTCACGTTGATGAAAAAACCACCGGTTGCGCTGGGCATGGCGGCGGTCAGTGTCTTTTTCATGGGCCAGTTTATGCTGTTTACCTACCTGCGCCCGTTCCTTGAAACAGTCACCCAGGTAAGTGTTTCCATGCTGTCGCTGATGTTGCTGGTCCTGGGTCTCGCTGGCCTCGCGGGCACCTTCCTGATTGGAAGATTCTTGAACAATGGCCTGCATCGCACCCTCATCGTCATCCCGATCTTGATGGCGATGATTGCACTGGCGCTGGTTTCATTCGGCAGCTCAGCGGTCACGACCACTGTCTTGCTGGGGTTATGGGGGTTGGTTGCGACTGCGGCGCCGGTGGGGTGGTGGACATGGCTGGCCAAAACATTACCCGAGGCGCCTGAAGCAGGCGGAGGCTTGATGGTGGCGATCGTTCAACTGGCTATTTCAGCGGGCGCAACCGTTGGCGGGTTGGTCTTTGACTCGAGCGGGTATCAAGCGACATTCGAGTTGAGCGCTGCATTGCTCGGTGTGGCGGCAGTGCTTGCCTTTCTGGCTGCACGCGCAGCCTCGCGGGAGCCTGTTGCATTGATGAGCATCGCCTGAAAAACCACAAGACACGCCAAGACACGCCAAGGCGTGCCTTGTTGGCCGAGTTGGAACTCTTGGCACTCTGCATATTCATCGAGCGTGAGCAACGAGATGTCTGGGGCCCCGAGCACTTGAAGCGAAGCGACGGATCCACCCTGGATAGCGACCTCAAAGCCAAGGTCAGAAGCCATTCGAACGGAGATTGGATCAAACACGGATGCGGCAAATTTACAGCCTGTTCCATGAAGCAAAGCACGGAACGCCTGACGTAATTCATGATGAGATTGCTCAATCATTTTTTCGGCTCCATCACATTCCAACTAAGTACATCGCTTGAGTCGACTTGCGAGTGCGAGACATCAAATTAGCTACCAGTCATTGCGCCCTGTTCGAAGAGGAATGGCCGGTAGCGATGCTGGTTACTTTTGCGCTAATAACGCCTTTCGCTCTGCCTTTTCGTTTTTCATTGCAGCAATTTCACGCTCGCAGGCCTCGACATCGAACGAGTTGTCCCACTTGGCAATTGCGATGGTGCCGATACCGTTGCCAATCAGGTTGGTCACAGCCCGCGCTTCGTTCAGGAACCGGTCGATGCCCAAGAGCAATACAAGACCTACCAATGGAATGGAGTGGATGGTTGTAAGCGTTGCCGCCAGTGTTATGAACCCTGCACCCGCCACGCCAGCCGAGCCTTTCGAGGTCAGCAGGAATACGCCCAACAGAATCATCTGATCCATAAAAGTCAGCGGTGTATTGGTTGCCTGCGCGATGAAAATCGCCGCCATGGTGAGGTAAATGCAGGTGCCATCCGCATTGAAGGCATATCCAGTTGGCAGCACCATGCCCACCACTGACTTCTTACAGCCGAGCTTTTCAAGTTTCACCATCATTCGCGGAAGCACCGCTTCAGTCGAGCAGGTTCCAAGCGTGATGAGGATCTCGTCCTTGAAGTACCGGAGGAACTGAAACAAAGGCATTCCTGACCATCGAGCAACCGTCCCCAGCACTATCACAATGAATATCAAAGTGGTGACGTAGAGGGCTATCAGCAACTGACCGAGTGAAAGCAAGGTACCAATGCCGTACTTGCCGATAGTGAATGCCATGCCTGCGCCGGCACCAATCGGAGCCAGACGCATAACCATTGCCACGATCTTGAACAGCCCTTGCATAAACAGGTCGATGGTATTGATCAGCGGTTTGCTGGTTTCGCCCATTTGAACCAGGGCAACGCCCATCAAGACCGAAATCAGAATGACCTGAAGCATGACGCCATTCGAGAATGCGCCAATGAAGGTACTCGGGATGATGTTGAGAAAGAACTCGATTGTTCCGCCCTGCTCGCTGGCGGCTTGGCTGTATTTGGCGATAGCACTGGCATCAAGCGTGTTGGCGTTGATATTCATCCCGACGCCTGGCTTTACGAGATTGACCACAATAAGGCCGATGACCAGCGCAATGGTTGAAAGGATTTCAAAGTAGAGCAGCGCTTTGACGCCAATCCGCCCGACTTCCTTGATGCTGCCCATCTTGGCGATACCGACGACGACGGTACCGAAAATAATAGGCGCCAACAGCATTTTGATGAGCTTGATAAAGCCATCCGCAAAAGGTTGCAGCTTGGCTCCGAATTGCGGTTCAAAGTGACCAATTGCTGCACCGATGACGATACCGATCAGCACCTGCACATACAGCTGGCTGTACCAGCGGGACTTGGAGTTTTCCACGGGAGCACCTCATTTTATTTTTGTGATGGGCGTGTGGCGTGGCGCCAGTGAGTGGCGCCTGATAACGGCGGCCTCTTGCAAGAGGCCGCCGTTCGGGGGGCTATCAGCCTTCGCCCAACTCTCGCATCACGGCGTACAAGGCGGACTTGGCTTCGAAGCCGACACCTGGAATATCCGGCAGACCAACATAGCTATTTTCCACCTTGATCCCGTCAGCGAAGCCGCCAAAAGGCTGGAACACATCCGGGTACGATTCGTTACCGCCCAGGTGTAGACCTGCTGCGATGTTCAGGGACATCTGGTGACCACCGTGAGGAACTACGCGGCGAGAAGACCAACCCATTTCTTCCATCACCTTCAGGGTGCGCATGTACTCTACGAGTCCGTAAGACAGGGCGCAGTCGAACTGGAGGTAATCGCGATCAGGGCGCATACCACCGTGGCGTAGCAGGTTACGAGCATCCTGATGGGAGAACAGGTTTTCACCAGTAGCCATGGGCAGTTCATAGTGGTTTGCAAGCTCAGCCTGAAGTTCATAGTCCAGCGGATCGCCAACTTCTTCGTACCAGAAGAGGTTGTACTTTTTGATGGCCTCCGCGTACGCAATACCTGTCTTCAGATCGAAGCGGCCATTGGCATCGACCGCCAATCGACGACCATCACCTACCACTTCAAGTACCGCTTCGATACGACGGATATCTTCGTCCAGTGGCACCGCACCAATCTTCATCTTGACTACGTCGTAGCCACGATCCAGATAGCTCTGCATTTCTGCTTTGAGCTTGGTCTGGTCTTTGCCTGGGTAGTAGTAGCCGCCCGCTGCGTAGACCCAGACCTTGTCATCTGCCACGCCGTCGCGGTAACGGTCGGCCAGCAGGCGATACAGTGGCTTGCCTTCAATCTTGGCAACGGCATCCCATACAGCCATATCTATGGTGCCAACTGCGACTGAGCGCTCGCCGTGGCCACCTGGCTTTTCGTTGGTCATCAAAGTTTTCCAGATGGCGAACGGATCCAGGTTGTTGTTTTCATGATCGACGAGAGTATCTGGATCAGCTTCCGTGATACGCGCCAGGAAGCGATCACGCATCAGTGCGCCTTGGCCATAGCGACCATTGGAGTTGAAACCGTAGCCGATGACAGGTTTACCAT
>NZ_JBFUKU010000300.1:0-6295 GCF_056400685.1 Pseudomonas sp. P5_A12
CATGAATACAGCGTAATGGTGCTCGCTGGAAAACCGCGTACCGGGGAAGGCGATGAAGTCGGGCGTCATGTCCGGCGCAACCTCCTTGGCAATGTCGAACAGACGGGTCGCCGGTGCGAGTTGCGTCAGGGGTGGCACGTCGCGGTACGGCGCGACCATCGCGTTCAGGCTTTCATAGCGCCACGCGGCAATCAGCAGGTCGGCGCAGGCGCTGATAACGCCTGTCACGCCAACGACCAGTGCCCAGGTCAGTGTGACCACCCCGATCAGATTGTGCAGGTCAAGCCAACGCAGGCGGGTGGATTTGTCCTGGCGCACGGTGGCGAACTTCAAGCGGCGCATGAACGGCAAATACAGCACCGCCCCGGAAATGATGGCGACCACAAACAACAGTCCCATGAACGCCAGGAACAACTTGCCCGGCAGGCCGGCAAACATGTCCACATGCAGGCGCAGCATGATCATCATGAGGCCACCGTTGGCCGATGGCATTTCCAGAGCTTCGCCGGTGCGGGCGTCGAGCATGAAGGTGTGTGACGAATTCGGCTCGGCACCGGCGGTCGCGGCCATGATTGCAAAGGCGCCGTTGGGCTCATCTTCATCAAAACCGAAATACTGCATGACCTCGCCAGGACGGTGCTTTTCAGCCGCCAGCACCAACTGCTGCAAATCGAGCATTGGTGTGTCCGCCGGCATTTGCTTCAACTCGGGGGCATCGCCCAGCAGGTGGTCGATCTCGTGGTGGAAGATCAACGGCAGACCGGTCAATGCCAGCATCAGCAAAAAGACCGTGCAAATCAGGCTGGTCCAGGTGTGGACAAAGGACCAGCGACGAATTGTTTTGCTTTTCATTTCCAGGCCTTCAGAAATACCAAAGCCGCCCGGAAGAGGACGGCCTGGTGTTGGGGTATGTCAGCTCAGACGATTACCACTTGTAGGATGCACTGGCGATGACGCTGCGCTGGTCACCGTAGTAGCAGTAGAAACTGTCACAAGTGGAAATGTAGTCCTTGTCGAACACGTTGGTGGCGTTCAAGGCCAGCGACGCGCCTTTCAGGCTGTTGTCCAGACGACCGAGGTCGTAGTGAACGGCCGCATCGAACACCGTGTAGGCATCTGCTTTGCCCAGCTCGGTGTTGGCCTGATCGCCATAGGTATTGCCGGTATAGCGAGCGCCGGCACCTACGCCGAAGCCGTCCAGTACGCCGTTGTGCCAGGTGTAATCAGCCCACAGCGATGCCTGTTGGTTAGGCATCAGTTGCAGGCGATTGCCCTTGAATTCGCCATCTTGTACTTCGGATTTGGCCAGGGTGTACGCCGCGATGAGCTTGAGGTTCTCGTTGACGTCGGAAACCGCTTCCAGCTCCAGGCCTTTGACTTTGACTTCGCCGGTCTGGCTGGTGATCGACGTACCGCCGACGTTGGTGGTGACCGAAACGTTTTTCTGGGTCAGGTCATAGATTGCTGCGGTCAGCAGGGTGTCGCTGCCGGGTGGTTGGTACTTGATACCCAGTTCCCACTGATTACCTTCGGTGGGKTTGAACGATTCGGTGGCCGAGGCTGATGCACCGGTCGTGGGCTGGAAAGACTCGGTGTACGACAGGTACGGCACAAAGCCTGAGTCAAACACATAGCTGATCGCCGCGTTGCCGCTGAAGTTCTTGTCGCGTTCGGTGTTGGTGGAATCGCCTTTGTTGAAGAACTTGGTGCCGGTATGCACCCAGTCTTCACGTCCGCCGAGGGTCACGAGCCAATGGTCGAGGACCATCTGATCCTGCGCGTACAGGCCGGTCTGGTAGGTCTTCTGGTCGTAATCGTAGAACGCGGTGGAACGGTCCGGACGCTCGATCGGCAATCCGTAGATCGGGTTGTTGACGTTGGTCGGCGGCGCGCTGCCGAAGATGGAGAGGTAGTTGGTATTGCTGCGCTGGTGGTCGAGACCCAGCAGCACGGTGTGACGCACGTCGCCCGTCGCGAAGTCCGCCTGGAAGTTGTTATCCACGGCGAATTGGCTGATGTCTTCATCGGTGCTGGTGGTGGTGCGGCCAACGTTGCCCGCATCATCAACCTGGGTAAACGGATATGCGCCGACGGTGATGGCCTGGAATGACAGGTCGGACTTGGTGTAACGCAGGTTCTGCTTGAACTGCCAGACGTCGTTCAGACGATGTTCGAACGCATAGCCCAGCGCGTAGTAGGTGCGGTCGTAGTATTCCCAGTCCGGATCGCCAAGGTTCTTGTGATGTGAAATATCACCGAACGGCATGTCGATTTTAGTGCCTTGCACCGGCAGGAACTGGCTGGTGATGCCGGTATCGTCGCGGGTGAATTGCGTCAGCAAGGTGAACTGGGTGTCCGGGTCGATGATCCAGGTCAGGCTGGGTGCGATGTTGTAGCGCTTGTTGTCGACATGGTCGATCTGCGTGCCGGCGTCGCGCGCTACACCGCTGAGGCTGTAAAGAAACTGGCCTTCGTCATCAATCTTGCCGGTGTTGGCGAAGTTGATCTGACGATAATTGTCGCTGCCGTATTGCACATCGATCTCGTTGTTCTCTATAGCCGTTGGACGGCGGCTGACCATGTCCAGCAGGCCGCCCGGCGGGGTTTGGCCATAAACCGAGGAAGCCGGGCCGCGCAGTACGGACAGGCGATCGAGGTTCCAGGTTTCCTGTTTCGGGTTGGCGTACACGCCTTTGGGCAGAGGCAGGCCGTCGAGGAACTGGGTTGGTTCAAAACCGCGAACGCGCAGCCAATCGGCGCGGGTGTCGCTGCCGTAACTGCTGGCGGTGACACCGGGCATGTAGCGCACGGCGTCATCGAGGTTTTGCACATTGCGATCGTCCATCTGGTCGCGGGTAACGACCGAAATCGAACGCGGTACGTCGACGAGCGCTGTATCGGTCTTGGTGCCGGCAGCAGTGCGAGTGGCCAGGTAGCCTTCTACCGGGCTCCAGGCGGTTTCGCCATTGTCCACTCCGATGACGGCGGTTTCCGGCAGGGCCAGTACGCCCTCGGGAATGGCGACCAGGCTGTAGGTGTCGGCGCTGCTTTGTTCCAATTGCAGACCCGTGCCGCGCAAGGCTTCACGCAGGGCGCCGGCAGCGTCGAACTGGCCCTTTACCGGTGCCGAGGACTTGCCTGCGGCCAGCGATGGATTCAACGACAGCGCCAGACCGGCCTGGCTCGCGATCTGGTTCAGGGTGCTGGCCAACGGTGCGGCCGGCAGGTTGTAGGCGCGAACGCTGGAGGCTTGTTCAGCGGCGATCAGTTGGCTACTGGCCAAAGGCGTGCAAAAGGCAATGGCGACAGCCAGCAAGCTGGGGCGCAACAAGGTGTAGAGCGAACGGGGCATGCAGCGGCTCCTGAATGGAAATATTTCTCAATTGCTTAGGTGCCGTACGAGATTCAAAAAGTGATAGAGCTGGATGAAAATAATTTAGATTCAGCAATTGGAAGCTGATCGTTCCCACGCTCCGCGTGGGAATGCCTCAATGGACGCTCTGCGTCCGCTTCGATATGTGACGCGGAGCGTCACGGGCTGCATTCCCACGCCGGAGCGTGGGAACGATCACTTCCAGGCGTCAGTCTTCGCCACCGTCACCCACCACGGTGTGTACTGTTCAATCTGCACCGGCAGGGTTGGCAACAAGGCGCTCAGGGCCTTGTCGGTGTCGTGCAGTGGAAAACTGCCGGTAATGCGCAGGTCGGCAATCTCCGGTGCTACGCCCAAATACCCGTGCCGATAACGAGAGAGCTCCTGCACCAGGTCTTCCAGGCGAGCGTTGTCGACCACCAGCATGCCGCGGGTCCAGGCATCGGCGCCTAGGTCGACGGCGACAACCGGCCCCAGGCCATTGCTGCGCATCAGCACTTGCTGACCTTCGTGCAGAATCTGTTCCTCGGAACTCGCTTGCGGATGCGCCGCCACCGCGGACTTCAACACACTCAGACGCGTGCCTTGTTCCTCGCGCTTGACCAGAAAGAGCGTCCCTAGCGCTTGCATGCTGCCTTCGCGGGTTTCGACGATAAACGGCCGGGTATCACCATGACCGGTCTCGACGAGGATTTCGCCTTCTTGAAGGATGATCCGCCGCTGCTTCTCATCAAAACGGATGTCCACAGCGCTGTGGGTATTGAGGTTGATCAGCGTACCGTCTGCCAGGCGCAGGGTACGCTGCTCACCGGTCGCGGTGCGCTGGTCTGCCAGCCAGTAGTCCAGAGGTAGATAACGCTCACCGGCAAACAGGGCCAGCCCGATCACCGCGACAACGCTGGCCACGCCGCTGCCCAGTTTGCGCACGCGGCGGCGAATGCTTTCACGCGATTGCAACAACGCCGTACGGGCCGGGCCGTTGGCAACGCTGAAGCGCTGGTCGAGCATGCCCAATTGGCGCCAGGCTCGGGCATGTTCCTCGTGGGCTGCGTGCCATTGACTGAACGCTTCGCGCTCCACCGGATTGCCGGAGTCCAGGGACAATTGCCACTCAATCGCCGCATCCAGCACCTTGGCCGATACCGGCTTGGAGCTGACCGGGTTCATACCGGTTCACCGTACAACGCGATGTAGCACTGACGAATTCCCTGGGCCAGGTATTGCCGAACACGCGGCACCGAGACGCCCAGTCGCTGGGCGATTTCGGCATGACCGAGGCCGTCGAGGCGGTTATAGAGAAACGCGGCCCGGGCCTTGCTCGACAGCTGACCGAGCAGGCGGTCGATGGCTTTGAGGTCTTCGAGGATCATCTGCTGCTCCTCGACCGACGGTTGTTCGCCTTCTGGGATCAGCATCAGTTCGGCGAGGTAGGCCTGTTCCAGCGCGGCGCGGCGGAAATAGTCGAACAGCAGGCCTTTGGCAATCGCCACCAGAAACGCCCGTGGCTCACGAGGCTCTTTCAGTTCATCCCGCCCCAGCAATCGCACAAAAGTGTCCTGACTCAGGTCTTCGGCACGTTGCGGGCAAGCCACGTTGCGTCGCAGCCAGGCCAATAGCCAACCGCGATGGTCGCGATATAACGCACCAACGAGCTCACTGTGGGGGCTTTGGATTGACGACACGCAGCATCACCGATTGGGAAGTGTTAACTAACGAGAATTGTTCGCGATTGTCGCAGAGGCGGGGACGGTAAGCAATTGGCGCTGGTCGGGTGGATTGTGCTGTATGGATTCAGCTTGATCGCGTCATCGTTCATCGCGGGCAAGCCACGCTCCCACAGGGGTACTCGGTCACCCTTGCCCGCGATGGCGTCAGAGCAGTCACTGGATATTTAGAAGGAGGGGGCGTGCTTCCGGCGTTTCCACTGACTCAGCCGCTGTTGCAGGTTCAGCGGGCTATGAATCTGCTGCTGCCGCGCTCGGCTGAACAGGATCAATGCCAATTCGGCCGTCGCCAAGGCGTCGGCACTGGCGTTATGTCGCTCGAACACTTCCAGTTTGAACCAGTCGATCCACTTGTCCAGCCCGGCGTCTCGAATGTGAGCTTGTGGGCACAGCAGCGGGGCGATGTCTGCCACATCCAGAAACGGATGGGTCAACTTGTAGCCCAAGTGGTCTTTCAGTGCTCGGCCGAGCATGTGCTGATCGAAGGGGGCATGGAACGCCAGCACCGGGCTGTCGCCGACGAACTCCATGAATTCGAGCAAGGCTTGCGCCGGGTCGCTTCCGGCTGCAATAGCGCTTGGGCCCAACCCATGAATCAGCACGCTGGGAGCGAGCTTCAAGTCGGCGCATCGCAGCGTGCGTTCGAACTGCTGGCTGAAGTCGATGGCGCCGTCTTCAATCACCACTGCGCCGATGGACAACACCCGGTCCTTGTTCAGGTTCAACCCGGTGGTTTCCAGGTCGAGCACCACCCAACGCTGTTCGCGCAGGCTGCATTCACCCAGGTCGGTCACCGCTGGCAAGCGCTGCAAACGTTGTTGCCATTCGTCTGTCAGGATCGGGGTGACCGGGCGCAGCCATGAAAACAGGCTCATAGCTGATACCGCAGGGTCAGGCTGCTTTGCAGGCGTTGCGCCTGGCGCAGGGATTCACGCAGGATCCGTCGGTCCAGATGATTGAGGCTGTCCGGATCGACCCGGTTGGAATAGGGCAAGTTCTCCCKGGTCTGTAACTGATGCTGCTGCATACGGGTTTGCTGAATGAAGTGGTACGCCTCTTCATACGCCGCACCGTCCAGCGGCTGAATGATCTCCTTGGCTACCAGTTGGCGAAATCGATCCAGGGTATTGTTGGTCTCGATGCCGTGRGCCAATGCCAGCAACCGTGCGCCATCGACGAAAGGCGTCAGCCCCTGCAC
>NZ_JBFUKU010000301.1:0-6292 GCF_056400685.1 Pseudomonas sp. P5_A12
CTATTCGCCGGCATGACTCGTCGCTCTGGAGGCTGCCATTTCCGCCATGATGCCGTCTAGGTTGTAGGTTTCAGGTGCTTGTAATGGTGGGAACTCTTTATACGATGCGAGTTCTTTCATCCACAGCAATTGACCCAGGGGCAACATATTCCAGTCATAGATATAGGCCGTGGCGGGTGCAGCAAGTGCCCCGGCATAACCCGCGATGGATTTAGGATCGTCCAACCCGCCAGCAATCTCGAAGGGATCGCGCTTGATATTGTCAACCATGGTCCAGGAGTAGCTTACAGCTCCTTTCATAGCTCCCGTAGGATCGGTTGGCACCATCGTGTAGTACATCTTCCAGTTTTTGTAGCGCACTGCCGAAGGCTTCGGCCCGGTGTAATAGAAGAAGATCTCGCGCGCGGACTTCTCACTCTTGCCTGTCAGATAGTCGACTTGATTGACGCCATCGAGTGTGGTTTTGACGATACCTGGGTACTTGCCACCTTCTATCTGTGTTTTCAGGTCATTTCCCTTCGGACCACCGGCAATATCGACCAGGGTTGGCACCCAGTCCAGCGATGAAAACAACTGACTCCTGACGGTGCCTGGCTTGATATGTCCAGGCCAACGAACAACCATCGGTGCACGCATACCGCCTTCCCAGGTGGTCAGCTTGCCACCTTTGAAGGGAGTAACGCCGCCGTCAGGATAGGTAATGACTTCAGCACCGTTGTCAGTGGTAAACACAATAATGGTGTTTTCCAACTGCCCCATATCTTCAAGCTTCTTGATGACATACCCGATGTTGTCATCCATTTGCTTCATCCCGGCCTCATTGACCCCCCAATCCTTGCCTCCCGGGGTGCCGACCATGTTCAGGTACTTCTCAGACAGCACGGTAGTAATGTGCATGCGTGCAGGGTTGTACCAGACGAAGAACGGCTTGCCGGTTTTTTTAGGGTCGTTGCGGTCGAGGAAATCTATGACGTGCGTAGAGATTTCCTCATCGACGGTTTTTGACCGGTCCAGGGTCAACGGGCCTTCATCCTTACACTTCTGATTTTGCTGTGTGCCGTCGGAGGACGTGCAGGCAAGCACCGGTCGTGGCGGTGTCAGGCAGTTCGCTACCCTGGGGTCGACAGCCCCTGGAACCTCGGGAACTCCAGGCAGCGGTTCATTTTTGCAGGGCGGTGCAATGGCTTGTTCAGTGGGCGACTTGTTGATATCGGGAAAACTCACCCCTTGCATTGCATCCAAGTGATAGAGGTAGCCCCAGAACTCTTGAAAACCATGGGCAGTTGGCAGTGCTGCCGGATGGTCACCCAAGTGGTTCTTGCCGAACTCACCCGTTGAATAGCCCAAATCGTAGAGGAATTTGGCCAGCGCTGGTGTACCGGGCCGCAGATAGGAGGGGCTGCCGGGTAGTTGGGGTGGGATCATCCCCGTTCGCAGAGGATGCATGCCGGTGAAAAACGCGTTGCGACCAGCCGTGCAACTTTGCTCGGCGAGATAGTCCATATAGATCGATCCTTCATTAGCAATACGATCTATATTCGGTGTTTCGCCAACCATCAAACCTCGATGGTAGGCGCTTGGCTGCATCCAGCCAATATCATCACCCATTATGAATACAATATTGGGTTTGGATGTATCGGCGAAGGCAGGAGGACCAAACAGAGGTGCGAAAGCAAGTGTTAACGTCAATAACGTAGTTTTCATGGTTGCTCTCCAAGTTGAACCGCAACCCCCCAAGAGCGTTGAGTCTAGTCCAAGACTTCAAAACCGTTGCGCAAGGTGTGATTGTCCCGACTCGATGAGCGAAATCTGTAGAAATAGGGTGTTGACTAAACGCTTGAGTGACTCACTCACCTCTCCCAACGGGCGATCCAACAACGTCACGTAGGCTGGAGAGGTGGGGAGTAAGTGGGTGAACAGAGGCTGCTGAATCGAGTAGGAGGCGGATTTACATCCGCCGTCCTCTCACACCACCGTACGTACGGTTCCGTATACGGCGGTTCAGGTTAAGCGGCTAAGCCGGGTTATCGTGTCCAGTATTGAGACCAGCCCGAGTCGATCCCATAGTTTCTTCGGCAGCGCCTGATTCATATGGGGTGCTCCGGAGTTCCACCAAGGGCCTCGACCATTGAATGCTGAGTTACAAGCACGAGCTTCGTTGAGCCCTAGACGCATCAAGTTGCGCGCCCTCGTAGAGGGCTGCTTCCATTGGCGCCAGATGATACAGCGAAGTTTGTGACGCACCCAGCCATCAAGATCCTCAAGTGGCCGCTTGCTCTGACTCAGCTTGAAGTAGCCAGCCCAGCCGCGCAGCAGGCTTCGAAGTCGGTCGCGTAAGCGACCCAGACTCATTGTTGCCACTCTCAGCCTTGGCTGTTGATGCCAGCTCATCCCGTAGCCCAAGTAATCACACCTCCAAGAACCGACAACTCGGCTCTTTTCCCGATTCAGCACCAGTTTCAGTCGCTGGCTCAGGAAACGCTCGACGCCGGCCATCACTCGTTCGCCAGCACGGCGACTGCGCACATAAATGTTCGCATCATCGGCATAGCGCACGAAACGATGGCCCCGCCGCTCCAATTCACGGTCGAATTCGTTGAGCAGGATGTTCGACAGCAACGGCGAAAGCGGGCCGCCTTGCGGCGTCCCTTCCTGCCGTCGGCTGACGAGTCCACCTGACATCGTTCCCGCTTCGAGATAGCGACGGATCAGCGTGAGCACCCGCTTGTCTTCGATTTGACGCTCAATGTACGCCATCAATACATCGTGGTTGACCCGATCAAAGAACTTCTCCAGATCAAGTTCCACGCACCAGCGGTGACCCGCCGCCACATGGCCACGGGCAGTTTCGATGGCTTGGTGAGCGCTTCTGCCCGGACGGAAACCGTAGCTGTAGTCCGAGAACAGCGGATCGAAGATCGGCGTGAGCTGTTTCAGCAGAGCCTGTTGGATCAGGCGATCCACGACGCAGGGAATGCCCAGCTGCCGTGTCCCGCCTTTGGGTTTGGGGATGTCGACGGCGCGCACACCTTGCGGGTGATACTCGCCGGCCAGCAACCGAGCCTTGAGGATCGGCCAATACTGTTTCACGTAGCCCGCCAATTCGTCGACCGTCATGCCATCGGCACCCGGCGCCCCCTTATTGCTGACTACGCGTTGATACGCACGCTTGAGGTTGGCCGGTGTAAGCACCCGCGCCATCAGCGTGTCCGGCTCCGCGTTCGTCCACGTCACAGACGCCGCTGATACCTGTGCGCTGCCAGCCGTCATCCTCGGATTCTGTCCGGAACTCGGAGTAACAGTCTTCTCTGGGAGAAATTTCTGCATTTCGGTATTCAACGAGACTTTGACGCCTACTGGCGGCATAACCTGTTCAGCCCTTGGTGACGCGGTTAACCGCCACTTACTACGGCTTCGGCTGACTTCTGCTCGTTCATCCCGTCGCCTCTCGACGCTCGGTAGCACAGTAGCAAACGTGCAGATCTCCCAGGGTAATTCGCGCGACCTTCCTGCTTATGCCTGTCGGATCTACGTCACAGCGTTCCGTGCAAGTATCGGGCTTTGAAGATGCTTGCCTTCTTACCCCGCTGCGCCGCCTCTATCCGCTTCCTGTTCGTCAGGCCAGCAATTTGCCTCGGGCTTCCTTCAGATTCGCAGTCACCCGCGACACCCTTGCCTCTGGCTAACACTTCCCCTTGCCGGGTGTGTAGAGGACTTTCACCTCCAAGTCACCAGCGAGGCCACCACAGCCAAGCTGGTTGCGCTAACGCGCCATGCCTGGCGCACAAGCAAAAAGCCCCCAATAATTGGGGCCTTAAGATGCGGATCTGGTAATCATCAGGGTTTCATGTTGATGAGGTAACTGGCGATACCCTCGCCACGTAACGCGAACTGTTCAACGTCATTTTCGAATTTTCGAATTTTCGAATGACTTTGTATTACTCGCGCGATAGCCGTTCAAGCCAAGAACTATAGCTATTCGAAAATCATCTGTGCTGATGTGCACGCCAAACACATGGAAAGCCGACTTCAAGGCGCGGTGAAAACGTTGATCGTCCAATGGGTGGCCGGTGTGCCGAGTATCATGCGCAAGCCATGACTACAACACGGACTTCAGCTTTTCAATATCCATGAGAGGGATAAATCGGGAAGTTTTTGTAACGGTGATTACGCCAATTTTCAAGCATGGGGTGCTAGCGGGCGAGTGTTCGAATCAGTCCGTCCCGACCATATTTCGAAGAACGGCCATGAGGGAGTGAGAAATCTACGACGGTTTCCAGAGGTTTCGAAAAGACGGTTGCGGAAATGGCAAAAAAGCTGCGGACACAATCTGTGCAGGAGCGGCAGGAAAGCCCAAACCCCAGAAACGACAAAGCCCTGAAAAATCAGGGCTTTGTCGTATAAAGATGGCGGAGGCGATGGGATTCGAACTCATGGACCTGTTACAGTCGACGGTTTTCAAGACCGGTATACAGATGAAATCAGGCTGTGCCTTGTAGCGATTTTCCGTTCCATTACTTTCATTTTTCAGCACCTCTACAGCCCGCATTCTACAAGGGGCCTGCTTTGAGTTATGGAACGGTTTTTAGGCTATTTTGAGGGCTTGGCGATGGCCCCAATTCGACGGTAAACGCGTTCGGTGATGTCCCCTTTGGTGTGCCCCAACAGGAGGCTGGCTTCGCCAACATCGGAGATTTCAGATGCTGCCTTCGGCCTGATATCCCGGAACTGAAACCCACCAATCTTCGCCGCCAGTAGCTCGTCGCCGACTTCGATAGCAGCCAGCTTTGCCTTTTCACGAGCAAGATCCCAGCGCTTCCTCAGCATCGTCGCCGTCATCCGCTTGCCGTGCTGGCTGACGATCAGGTAGTTCGAGACATGCCGAGAATTGCGCTCGGTTATCGCCGCGATCAGCAGGCCCAGGCTGTTCGCCTCATCGCCTGCGGTCATGTGAATACGCAATTTCTTGTGCGTCTTGTTCTGCTGTACCCCCAGATATCCCCCCTCTGCGTCATCCTTTCGCATCACCAGGACATCTGCTGGCCGCTGCCCGGTCAGGTAGGCCAGGTCCATCGCGTCTTTCAGCTCTTGAGCTGCCTTCTTGTAAACCGCATCCCACACCACATCATTCGCGTAGTAGTCTCGCGGCGTTTCCTTGTTCTTGCGCACCCCTTGGCACGGGTTTTCCTTGGCCGTCAGGCCCCACTCCCGAGCGATATTGAAAATATGGGAGAGGGTGGCAATCTCCCTATTTGCCCGAACCTTGGCCGACCGCGCATCCCGATACCCAGCAATGGTCGCAGGGGTGATCGAATCGATGGGCGCGCTATCGAACATAGGGCGGAGCTGCTTGATCTCTGACAGGTTGTCCCTCTGCGTGCGCGGCGCCTTCTTGGGGACAATGTCGCGGATGTAGCGGTCAAAGATGCCTTTCATCGTGCGCAGGTCCAGGGGCTTTTCCTTAGCTTCAAGTTCCGCCCATTTGATTCTGGCCTTATCCAGATCTTTGCCGAGTGGTATGTCCTTGCCTAGTAGGTCACGGTAGTAATAAGCGGTCCACACGGCGCCATTTTTGCGCTTGCGGGACCGCTGATACATCCGTGGGGGGAGGTGGTGATATTCGGTCTTGCGGGGGCGCATATCAGTTCACTCGCGAGAAATCAGGCGTCCATGGCGGCGCCGCCGGTGGAGGGCTTGGGTCACCAACCGTGGACGTGATCATGCCCAGTTTCATGCGGGCGTACATTYGGCCAACAAGCGGGCGCTTACCACGGCTTTCGACAAATACCCACTGACGATCGACCAGCCAGCGCCGTTGGTACGCACGGGCCTTGTAGCCGGTGAACTCTGCCAGCTCTTCGTCCGAGAGGATTTCAGTTTCCATAAGGATGCTCCATGCCGCGCGTGGCGGCAGAAGGTGGTGAGGGGTTATTCCCAGCCGTGCAGGTAGGCCGGCTCGGTCAGCTGCTTCAGTTCCTGCCGCAGCGTTTTATCCAAGACGATGATTTTGCCTTCGTCCTGGTCAAAGGCCTCCGTGTTGTCGAGCATGGTTTCGCTGACCAGATCGACGTCCTCCAGATCGAACTCACTGTGCGGGTAACCGTTGAAGTCGCAGAGCACTTTGATTGCGCCGGCCGGGTCGTAGGCGGCAACGATGTCGTTGTCGCCAACTTGATAGGCCTTCAGTGTTTCTTGAGGCATACAGAATTCCTCCCTGCCGTTCACCGGCAGGCTGGTTGAGTTGTGGGAATCAAATGAAGGGTTAACGCAGGTCGAGAAGTTGGGCTAAGGT
>NZ_JBFUKU010000302.1:0-6203 GCF_056400685.1 Pseudomonas sp. P5_A12
AGATCGCCATCGCCGAGATCGCCATCGCCGGCAAGCCGGGCTCCTACAGGGGATTTGTGTCGGGCAAAAAAATGCCGCTCAATTGAGCGGCATTTTGGTATCTGCGAACTTACTCCGAAGCGACCGTATTCTTCGCCAGAATCGCATTCGCCAGTTCCATGTCCGTCGCTTGCAGGCCCGGGTTGTCGGCGCGGACTTTCTGCATCGCCGCTTCCAGGTAAGGGCCGCGAATGCCGCCGTCACTGGCAACAAAGCTGCTGGCATCGTCCTGCGCGGCGATGACCATTTTGTTGTCCTTGGACGTCAGGTAGGTCGAAGCGGTGGTTGCACCGGAGGTGAGGACATTTTGCCAAAAGCTATCATCGGCCATCGCGCTACCGACTGGAAGAGACAGCAGCGCGATGGTGGCGACAGCAAGTTTGAAACGCATGATGGGTGACTCCACTGGGTTGACTGCGGCCTTGGATAGCCAACCCCCAATCGAGTTCCATGGGCGAGCGCGTTTACTTTTGCTCGCTCTGCGGCGTCACTCGCAGCACCTCTTCCATCGTGGTCAAACCTGCCGCCACTTTCTGCGCCCCGGACAGCCGCAAGCTGCGCATGCCTTCCTTGAACGCCTGACGCCGGATCGCCAGTAAGTCGGTGTCTGGATTGATCAGCGCCTTGACGCCGTCACTCAGCTGCATGATTTCGTACACCCCGGCGCGGCCGTGATAGCCGGTGTCGCGACATTCCAGGCAGCCGATGGCACGTTGGGCGTTGGTGGGCAGGGGGGCTTGCCAGGGTTTGGTCAGGGTTTGCCAGTCCTCTTCATCCAGCGTAAGCGGTGCCTTGCAATGGGGGCACAAAGTGCGCACCAGGCGCTGGGCCATGACACCGAGCACCGTGGCTTTGATCAGGTAGTGCGGCACGCCGAGTTCCAGCAGACGACTGATCGCGCTCGGCGCGTCATTGGTGTGCAACGTCGAGAGTACCAAGTGGCCGGTGAGTGCTGCCTGAATCGCCATTTCGGCGGTTTCGAGGTCGCGTATCTCGCCGATCATGATGATGTCCGGGTCTTGTCGCATCAGCGCGCGCACGCCAGCGGCGAAGGTCAGGTCGATGTTGTGCTGGACCTGCATCTGGTTAAACGCCGGCTCGACCATTTCAATCGGGTCTTCGATGGTGCAGAGATTGACCTCGGGCGTCGCCAGCTTCTTCAGCGTGGTGTACAGCGTGGTGGTCTTGCCGGAACCGGTCGGCCCGGTGACCAGAATGATGCCGTTGGGCTGGCGGGTCATGTCCTGCCAGCGACGCAGGTCTTCGGCGCAAAACCCTAGCTGGTCGAAATCCTTGAGCAGGACTTCCGGGTCGAAAATCCGCATGACCATTTTTTCGCCAAAGGCCGTCGGTAATGTCGATAGCCGCAACTCGACCTCACCGCCGTCTGGAGTCTTGGTCTTCACCCGGCCGTCCTGGGGTTTGCGCTTTTCCGCGACGTTCATCCGCCCGAGGCTCTTCAAGCGACTGACGATGGCCATGGTGACCTGCGGCGGGAATTGATAGACGTTGTGCAACACGCCGTCGATGCGAAAGCGTACCGTGCCTTGCTCGCGTCGGGGTTCGATGTGTATATCGCTGGCGCGCTGCTGGAAGGCGTACTGAAACAGCCAGTCAACGATGTTGACGATGTGCGCGTCATTGGCGTCCGGCTCCTGGTCGCTGGCGCCGAGGTTGAGCAGCTGCTCGAAGTTGCCCAAGGTGCTGGTCTGCTGATCGGCGCTGGTCGCGCCGCTGACCGATTTGGCCAACCGGAAAAACTCGACGCTAAAGCGCTGGATGTCGACAGGGTTGGCCACGACCCGTTTGATCGGCAGCTTCAACACGTGGGTCAGGTCGGCTTCCCAGCCTTTGACATAGGGCTGAGCGCTGGCCACGGTCACCGCGTCGCGGTCGATGGACACCGCGAGTATCTTGTGGCGCTGGGCAAAGGCGTAGGACATCAGCGGCGTTATGGCCGCAACGTTGATCTTCAGCGGATCGATGCGCAAGTACGGCTGACCGGCCTGTTGCGCCAGCCACAGGGTCAGGTTCTCCAGCTCCAGGCGTTTGCCGGGACGACTGAGATCGTCGAGGTGTTGGCTGGCAATGAATTCCAGCGGGTGCACCTGACCATTGGCGGTGTGGCGACGGCGAGCGTTGAGCGCGTGCTCGGCCGAGTCATGGCTGATAAAACCTTGGGCGACCAGGTCGCGCAGCAAATCATTGAGATCCAGCCAGCGGTCCTGAATGGCAAGTTGAACGGACATGCGGGCTCCTCATAAACACAGTCCGCAAAGGATAGTCGTGGACCCTCCGACCGTTGGGCCACTACCGGACAAAGCCGTGTCGAGATTTTTCAGCCCGCCGCCTGGGCCGGCTCAGCCCACGCCGCATCAGCCGCTTGCAGCTCGACCGAGCAGACGCTGATCAAGTTACGAAGTTTTTCCGCAATCACTTGGGCGCGGTGCCAGCTGAGGCCGTCCATGACAATGTCGATCGACAGCAAGTCATCGTGGCGCTGCACGTTGACCTGTTGTGGCGTCAGAAACTGCAAGGCGAACAGATTGAGTGCCCGGCACAGCACGTCCGGTTCTGCTTCGGCGAGCAGTTGATAGTGAACGCGGCAGTGGGCGTTGCTGACGTTCCAGACGTCGGCACGGGTGGGCGGGGTGTGGACGGCTTCAAGAGGCGGCATGGTCAGGCTCCAAAATCACTGGAGGAATTTTTACATTCGGTGCCGGGCATTTCTTATCTATGATTGGGCTTATTGGCGATTTATCGAATCGTGTAATTCAAATGGATAAGGTTTTAAGGTTTTATTATGCAAAACGAGCTGGATGGCTACGACCGCAAGATTCTCGCGTTGCTGCAAGAGGACGCTTCGCTCTCCAGTGCGCAGATCGCCGAACAGGTGGGGCTCTCGCAATCGCCGTGCTGGCGGCGGATTCAGCGGATGAAGGAAGAGGGGATCATTCGCGCGCAGGTGACGCTGCTTGACCGCAAGAAGATCGGGCTGAACACGCAGATCTTTGCCGAGATCAAACTAAATGCGCACGGGCGTTCGAACTTCACGGAGTTCACCGAGGCGATTCGTGGTTTTCCCGAAGTGCTGGAGTGTTATGTGCTGATGGGATCGGTGGATTTCTTGCTGCGGATTGTCACGGCGGACATTGAAGCGTATGAGCGGTTTTTCTTCGAGAAACTGTCGATGGTGCCGGGGATACAGGAGGTGAACTCGATTGTGGCTTTATCTGAAATCAAGTCCACGACGAGTTTGCCAGTGTTGCGTTGACTCGATACTGATCGTTCCCACGCTCCCGCGTGGGAATGCAGCCSGTGACGCTCCGCGTCACCTGGACGCGGAGCGTCCCTTGAGGCATTACCACGCTGAGCGTGGGAACGATCATCATCACAGGTTACATACGCAGCAGCATCTTCCAGGCACGATTCTGATAAACCGCAATCGCCTGCTGCTTACGCGCATCCAGCGATTCATCGGTGATCGGCTCGTTTGCCAGCACGGCAAGCTGTTTCAACTCACCGTACAGGCGATCCATTTCCGGGATGTCCAACACGTGACGGGCATGGTGCAGCCACGCTTGAATGCGCTCGATGCGCGGCAGTTGTTCGGCCAGGTCTTCYGGTTGTTGCTGATAACGCTGCAATTGCAGGGAGGTCGCTTCTTCACCCAACAAGCGCGGCAACCAGCTACCGAGTTGCGCCGCGCCCTGGCGGTTGCCACGAACGTTGCGATCAGCCGCCCAGGTGCGGGCCAGCAACCAGCGTGAGGTGTTCAGCGAGAACAGGCCCCAACGCGGATCTTCCAGTTCCTCGAGGAATTGCTCCGGCGCGGCTTTGCGTACGTCTTCGTCGTCGATACCGGCTTGCACCAGCGGCCGCMAGTCTTCCAGCAACGCGTCCAGCGCAAGGCGCAGGTCGTGCGTCGACTGGCGTGGCGCGGCTTGGCCCAGGCTGCTGAGCAGTGCGCGCAATTCAGCGAGGTTTTCGACCCAATCCTGCAACAGGCGCCAGTGGCCGTTGAAGCGATATTGCTCGGCCAGACGCTGGCTGCTGCCCAGCAAATGCCAGCTCAGCGCGGCGAAGGCGTCGTCCAGCGGCGTTTCGGCGGTGATTTGCGGTGCCGGCAAGCTCAGCGAATAGCTGTTGGCGTCGTACAAACGATAACCGCGCTCGGCCTTGCTGATGTCACACGGCATCAGGGCCAGGGTTGCGGCCAGTTCGGCGGCCAGTTCCAGCAGGGCAGCCRGTTCGCCTTCGCGCAATTCCAGTTCCAGCTCGCAGATTTCTTCTTTCTGCTTGCCGACGATCACATGGCCCAAGTCCAGCGCGGCTTCGATGACCACTTTGGTCTTGCCACGGCCCCAGGCGATTTCAGCGCGTTCGCGAACGAAGTCGGTGGTGAAGATCGGCTTGAGGGTTTTTTTGTCCAGCTCGGCCAGTTCTTCAGGCCAGCATTCGCCGTCGAGTTTCTTCACGTCGAGCTTGGCTTTGGGCAGGTTCCAGTCGTACTCGTTACGCTCGGACAGGCCGGCGACGCTTTGGCCGCGGGTCTTGAGCGTCTGAATCACTTCTTCGCCATCGCGGCGCAGGCGCAGGGCAACCTTGGCGCGGGCCAGGTCGCGCTCAGGCGTGTCGAAGTACTGATTCATCAACTCACGGCGTTCCCAGCCACTTTTGTTGCGTTTTTTCAGGAGCGGGTGCTCGCGCAGGGCTGCGAGGGTTTCGCGGCTGACGCGGAGCTTGATTTCGGTTTCTTTCTGCATGGCCGGAAAATCCAGGATCGGGAGCGCAGCCGGGGGAATGTGTGGCTGCCAAGGTCGTGCAGTGTACAGCACTGGCACGACGTAGGGTCTCCGTCTCGGCTCGTCACCAAGCGCCAACAGACCCTACCCGCGCCGCGACGGTTTATTCCTGTCGCCGGATGGTTCTATGATGGACTTCAATTCGGGAGTTGGAGCCAGCGATGCCTTTACCGTCCATGAAAGATCAGTTCGCTGCGCTGATCGCTGCACCGTCGGTCAGCTGCACCCAGCCCAGCCTCGATCAGTCCAATCGTCCCGTTATCGATTTGCTGGCGACGTGGCTGGGCGATCTGGGTTTTGTCTGCGATATCCAGCAGGTCAGCCCCGGCAAGTTCAACCTGCTTGCCAGCTTTGGTTCGGGCCCAGGTGGCCTGGTGCTCGCCGGTCACAGCGACACGGTGCCGTTCGACGGCGCGTTGTGGCAGACCGATCCGCTGAAACTCACCGAAGTCGATGGTCGTTGGGTTGGCTTGGGCAGCTGCGACATGAAGGGCTTTTACGCCCTGGCCATCGAAGCGGTGATCCCTTTGCTCGATCAGCCATTCAAGCAACCGCTACTGATCCTGGTCACCTGCGATGAAGAAAGCTCCATGTCCGGTGCTCGCGCCCTGGCCGCCGCCGGACGTCCATTGGGACGAGCGGCGGTTATCGGCGAGCCGACCGGGCTGAAGCCGATCCGCATGCACAAAGGCATCATGATGGAGCGCATCGACATTCTCGGTCAGAGCGGACACTCCTCGGACCCAAGCCTGGGCCATAGCGCCCTTGAGGCCATGCACGATGCCATCGGCGAACTACGCGGTCTGCGCCTGTTGTGGCAGCGTGAATTTCGCAACCCGCAGTTTGGCGTGCCGACGCCGACCATGAACTTCGGCTGCATCCATGGTGGCGACAACCCTAACCGTATCTGCGGTCAGTGCTCACTGGAGTTTGACCTGCGGCCGTTGCCAGGCATGGACCCCAAGGCTCTGCGCGCGGAGATTCTGCAGCGGCTCAAGCCGGTTGCAGAACGGCATCAGGTGAAAATCGATTACGCGCCGCTGTTCCCCGAAGTACCGCCCTTCGAACAGGCCGAAGACGCGGAATTGGTGCAGATCGCTGAAAAGCTCACCGGCCATCGCGCCGAAGCAGTGGCGTTCGGCACCGAAGCGCCTTATCTTCAGCGACTTGGCTGCGAGACACTGGTGCTCGGCCCGGGGGATATCGCCTGCGCCCACCAGCCGGGGGAATACCTGGAAATGTCACGTTTGCAGCCTACGGTGCATCTATTACGTCAGCTGATCGAACATTACTGCCTGACACCGGCCAGTTGAACGCAATCAATGTGGGAGCGAGCCTGCTCGCGATGAGGCCATAACA
>NZ_JBFUKU010000303.1:0-6197 GCF_056400685.1 Pseudomonas sp. P5_A12
CTTCCTGCTTATGCCTGTCGGATCTACGTCACAGCGTTCCGTGCAAGTATTGGGCTTTGAAGATATTGGCCTTCTTACCCCGCTGCACCGCCTAATCCGCTTCCTGTTCGTCAGGCCAGCATTTTGCCTCGGGCTTCCTTCAGATTCGCAGTCACCCGCGACACCCTTGCCTCTGGCTAACACTTCCCCTTGCCGGGTGTGTAGAGGACTTTCACCTCCAAGTCACCAGCTTGGCCACCACAGCCAAGCTGGTTGCGCTTGCGCGCAACGCGCCATGCCTGGCGCACCAATAAAAAAACCCCGCCTGCTTTCGCAGGCGGGGTTTTTTAGTACAGGGGTAAGGCTGGCTTACATCATGCCGCCCATGCCGCCCATACCGCCCATGTCTGGCATGCCGCCGCCAGCTGGTGCGTCGTCCTTGATCTCGGCGATCATGGCTTCGGTGGTGATCATCAGGCTGGCAATCGACGAAGCCGCTTGCAGAGCCGAACGAGTCACTTTAGCCGGGTCCAGGATACCCATTTCGATCATGTCGCCGTATTCGCCGGTGGCAGCGTTGTAACCGAAGTTACCCGAACCCTGCTTGACCTTGTCGACCACAACGCTYGGCTCGTCGCCGGAGTTGGCAACGATCTGACGCAGTGGCGCTTCAACAGCGCGACGCAGCAACTGGATGCCAACGTTCTGGTCATCGTTGTCGCCTTTCAGCTCGGAGATAGCCTGCAGGGCGCGAACCAGTGCCACGCCGCCGCCAGGTACCACGCCTTCTTCAACGGCTGCACGAGTAGCGTGCAGGGCGTCTTCAACGCGGGCTTTCTTCTCTTTCATTTCAACTTCGGAACCGGCGCCAACCTTGATCACTGCAACGCCGCCGGACAGTTTGGCCAGACGCTCTTGCAGTTTTTCACGGTCGTAGTCGGACGAAGTGTCGGCCACTTGCTGACGGATCTGCAGAACGCGAGCCTGGATATCAGCTTCAACGCCGGCGCCGTCGATCACGGTGGTGTTTTCTTTCGACAGGATGACGCGCTTGGCATTACCCAGGTGTTCCAGGGTAGTGCTTTCCAGGCTCAGACCGATCTCTTCGGAGATTACGGTACCGCCAGTCAGGACAGCGATGTCCTGCAGCATGGCCTTGCGACGGTCGCCGAAGCCCGGAGCCTTGACGGCTGCGACTTTAACGATGCCACGCATGTTGTTCACAACCAGAGTCGCCAGGGCTTCGCCTTCAACGTCTTCAGCCACGATCAGCAGTGGACGGCCGGCTTTGGCAACGGCTTCCAGGACTGGCAGCATTTCACGGATGTTCGAGATCTTTTTGTCAACCAGCAGGATCAGCGGACCGTCCAGTTCGGCAGTCATGGTCTCTGGCTTGTTGACGAAGTACGGAGACAAGTAGCCACGGTCGAACTGCATGCCTTCAACAACCGACAGTTCGTTTTCCAGGCCCGAGCCTTCTTCAACGGTGATCACGCCTTCTTTACCGACTTTTTCCATGGCTTCGGCAATGATGTCGCCGATGGAGCTGTCGGAGTTGGCCGAGATGGTGCCGACCTGAGCGATGGCCTTGGTGTCAGCGCAAGGCTTGGACAGGGCTTTGAGCTCTTTGACGATAGCGATGGTCGCTTTGTCGATGCCGCGCTTCAGGTCCATCGGGTTCATGCCGGCAGCGACGGCTTTCAGGCCTTCGTTGACGATCGATTGAGCCAGAACGGTAGCGGTGGTGGTACCGTCGCCTGCGTCATCGTTGGCACGGGAGGCAACGTCTTTGACCAGCTGCGCGCCCATGTTTTCGAAGCGATCTTTCAGCTCGATTTCTTTGGCTACGGACACGCCGTCCTTGGTGATGGTCGGAGCGCCGAAGCTCTTCTCGATGATCACGTTACGGCCTTTAGGGCCCAGGGTCGCTTTTACTGCGTCAGCCAGGACGTTGACACCGGCGAGCATTTTCTTGCGGGCGGAATCGCCGAATTTAACTTCTTTAGCAGCCATGATCGATATTCCTTAAATACTTTGTAGTAGCGGGAAAATGAGCGGGGAATCAGCCTTCGATAACAGCGAGGATTTCGTTCTCGCTCATTACCAGCAGGTCTTCGCCATCAACTTTCACGGTGTTGCTGCCGGAGTAAGGACCAAACACAACCTTGTCGCCCACTTTAACGGCCAGTGCACGCACTTCACCGTTGTCCAGCACGCGGCCAGTGCCGACTGCCAGAATTTCACCGCTGTTGGCTTTTTCAGCAGCCGAACCTGGCAGGACGATACCGCCAGCGGTTTTCTTTTCTTCTTCGCTGCGACGGATGACGACGCGGTCATGCAGAGGACGAAGCTTCATTGTCGATCTCTCCTAATTGTGGTTTTCATCGGCCGGTGTACTCCCGGCGGGTTTAACAAAATCCGGCGGAGCCGGGTGCGGCTCGACAAGCGAGACGCGGAAGTCTGTCTGGCATGATCGCCAGAAACCTTGCGGTGACCGTTACATAAGGGCGCACAAGCTTATTACAAGGGCGGGGATCGAAATTTTTTACATCGATGACCCGAAAATGAACACGGCACCCGAAGGTGCCGCGCAGGTGAAACGATTTACTTGGTGTCGCGGTGCTCGAACTCGCCTTCGATCACATTGGGTTCACGGCCCAGCGGCTCGCGTGTAACGGGACCGCCACGCGGTTGAAGGTCATCGGCGAATGCACGCTGACGGATCGCGGCCTCTTCGGCGCGCTGGCGCATTTTATTGGCCAGCAGGCGACGAGAGAACGGCAGCAGCATGATCAGGCCCAGCACATCACTGACGAAGCCCGGCAGGATCAGCAGACCGCCCGCCAGGGCCAGCATCAGGCCTTCCAGCATGGTCTGGGCCGGCAGCTCGCCGCGACTCAGGCTTTCACGGGCACGCAGCGCAGTAGCCAGACCGGCGATACGCAGCACGAACACGCCGAGCATCGAGCCGAGAATGATCAGTAGCAGGGCCGGGAAAAACCCGATTGCCCCACTGACTTTGACGAATACGAACAGTTCCAACACCGGGAACAGTACAAAGAGCAACAAAAAAGGGCGCATCAAATGGTTCCTCAACGCAAGAATGCCTTGCCAGTCTTCCTTAGATGACGTCGCCGTTTCGTGAATTCAAGCGTCGGCGACTTCATTTATGGGCCAATTCTCGGCGTGAGCCAGGAAAACCAAGGCTTCCCGGACTTGTGTCGGCGTATTACAAGGTGCTTGAAACGGCAGCCAGTATAGCGCCTGACCGATACGCAAATGCATGCCTTCGGTGTCGATGCCGGCCAGCTGCGCCGGTTCGGTTTTCGGCAGGCCTGCCAGTTCGACGTAGTGAGCGATGGCTTTGGCGTGATCGGCATTCATGTGCTCGACCATGCTCACTTCAGCCTTGCCGGCAAACGGGTTGGCCAATGTCAGCTGATCGACCCAGTGAATCGCGCCGAAGCCGCCGATATAGCGGTGACGTACGGGTTTAAGCACCCAGAAATCGAAATCGTGAGCCTTGTGGTAGCTCTGCGAATCAGGGAAATAGCGGTAGTAACGCTGGGCCGCCACTTCAATGGCGGCCTCGTCCTCGAGCTTTTCGGCTTCGGCGAGGTAGGTCAGGCGACCAACGGCTTGTACATCATCGGCCTCGCGTTCGCCCACAAACAGAGAGCATTTCGGATCTTTTTGCAGGTTGTGCGTGTGCTGGGCGATGCGGCTGATAAGGATCAGCGGCCGGCCCTGGTCATCCAGACAGTAAGGAACCACAGAGCCAAACGGGTAACCCGGCATCGACTTGGAATGGGTCGACAGCACCCCCCGGTATTCCTTGAGAAGTAATTTTCGGGCATTCTTCGCCGCTTCAACGCTCAATTTATGACTCCTTAAATAGAATCCGTCGAAAAAACGGACAGGCGGCTGGGGATAAGTATTCAGCGCGCCATTCGGGCAGTTCTCATGTGCAGCCAGGCCACATCCGGCGCAGATCGAGAGGCCCTCTCCAAGGAAAACCACTCTGACCTGCTATTGGGGCATGCGAATGCAACTCACTGACAAAGTAATCATTATCACTGGCGGTTGCCAGGGTTTAGGCCGCTCCATGGCCGAGTATTTCGCCGCCAAAGGCGCGAAGCTCGCGCTGGTGGACCTGAACCAGGAAAAGCTCAACGACGCCGTCGCGGCTTGCAAGGCCAAAGGTGCCGAGGCGCGCAGCTACCTGTGCAACGTCGCCAATGAAGAGCAAGTGACCCACATGGTCGCCCAGGTCGCCGAAGATTTCGGCGCGATCCACGGTCTGATCAACAACGCCGGGATCCTGCGCGACGGTCTGTTGCTGAAGGTCAAGGACGGCGAAATGACCAAGATGAGCCTGGCCCAATGGCAGGCGGTCATCGACGTCAACCTGACTGGCGTGTTCCTGTGCACCCGTGAAGTTGCGGCCAAAATGGTCGAGCTGAACAACAGCGGCGCGATCATCAATATCTCCTCGATCTCCCGCGCTGGCAACGTCGGTCAGACCAACTACTCGGCTGCCAAGGCCGGTGTCGCTGCGGCCACCGTGACCTGGGCCAAGGAACTGGCGCGCTACGGCATCCGCGTGGCGGGCATCGCTCCAGGCTTTATCGAAACCGAGATGACGCTGGGGATGAAGCCTGAGGCGCTGGACAAGATGACCGCCGGGATTCCGCTCAAGCGCATGGGTAAACCGGAAGAGATCGCCCATTCGGCGGCGTACATTTTCGAGAACGACTACTACACCGGCCGGATCCTGGAAATGGATGGCGGGTTGCGCATCTAAGGCGCGCACAAAACAACTGTAGGAGCGAGCCTGCTCGCGATAGCGGTGGTTCAGTCAACAAATCTGTTGAATGTTAATCCGCTATCGCGAGCAGGCTCGCTCCCACAGGGAACCGCGCTTCAGGCTATCAATCGTCGCTGATGGAGATGTTCGGCATCGCCGGTGACACCGCTTCCTGCAACACGATACGCGCGCCGACGTGGCGGGCCAGTTCCTGGTAAACCATCGCAATCTGGCTGTCCGGCTCGGCGATCACCGTTGGCTTGCCGCCATCGGCCTGCTCGCGGATGACCATCGACAGTGGCAACGAGGCCAGCAGTTCGACGCCATACTGGTTGGCCAGCTTCACCCCACCGCCTTCACCGAACAGATGCTCGGCATGCCCGCAGTTGGAGCAGATGTGCACGGCCATGTTTTCGACCACGCCCAGCACCGGGATGTTGACCTTGCGGAACATCTCCACGCCCTTGCGCGCGTCCAGCAATGCCAGATCTTGCGGGGTTGTCACGATCACTGCACCGGCCACGGGGACTTTTTGTGCGAGGGTCAGTTGAATGTCACCGGTGCCGGGCGGCATGTCGATGACCAGGTAATCCAGGTCACCCCAGGCGGTTTGGGTCACCAGTTGCAACAGCGCGCCGGACACCATCGGCCCGCGCCAGACCATTGGCGTGTTGTCGTCGGTCAGGAAGGCCATCGACATCACTTCAACGCCATGGGACTCGATCGGCACGAACCACTTCTGATCCTTGACCTTTGGTCGGGTACCTTCCGGGATGCCGAACATGATGCCCTGGCTCGGACCGTAGATGTCCGCGTCGAGAATGCCGACCTTGGCACCTTCACGGGCCAGCGCCAGCGCCAGGTTCGCGGCGGTGGTGGATTTACCCACGCCGCCCTTGCCGGAAGCCACGGCTACCACGTTCTTCACGTTCGCCAGCCCCGGGATTTGCGCCTGAGCCTTGTGCGCGGCAATCACGCTGGTGATCTCAACGTGCGCGGTCGTCACGCCGTCCAGGCCTTCAATGGCCATTTGCAGCATCTGTGACCAACCGCTTTTGAACAGGCCGGCGGCGTAACCCAACTCCAGCTGGACGCTGACGCGATCGCCCTGGATCTGGATATCGCGCACGCATCCGGCGCTGACCGGATCCTGGTTCAGGTAAGGGTCGGTGTATTGGCGAAGGACGGCTTCCACCGCTGCGCGATTGACGGCGCTCATGGGCAACTCCGATAGCAAGACTGGAAAATCAGGTGGGTATCGTACCTGTTCTATTGTGCGGACGGCATGCTTTCAAGATGTGACAAATACCTATGGCCAGACGCAACCCGTAGCAGCTGCCGAAGGCTGCGTTCGGCGGCRAAGCCGTCGCCAATCCGGTCATCTCGGTTTACCTGAGACACCGCAGTGTCC
>NZ_JBFUKU010000304.1:0-6133 GCF_056400685.1 Pseudomonas sp. P5_A12
GTGTTGCCTTTGCCCGCGAAGAGGCCAATCCAGTCGATGAAGATCCTGCCTTGGTCTATACCTGTGGAGGAACTGTATTACCACCCAAAGGCTCGTACCAATAAGAGCGCCGTCATTTTGAGCGACGCCCTGGGGAGATCGACCGTTATGCCCGAAACCTCGACCGCCATTGCCGACATTCACATGCTCGACAGTGGCTATGCCCACGAAGCGCGTTCCCTGCTTTACCACGCTTATCGGCACGAACCGACCTTCGGTTATCTGTTCGAGGCCGAACGCCCCGGCTATGAACATCGCGTGCGGGCGACCGTGCGTGAGCTGGTTAAACAACACTTTCTTCAGGACTTGCCGGCCATTGGCCTGCTGGTTAACGACCGTTTGATCGGCATCGCGCTGATCGCGCCGCCGCTACGACGCCTGGGTATCACCGAAAGTTGGGCCTGGCGTTTGCGCATGGTGCTCAGCGCGGGTTTTCGTAGCACCCGCCGCTATCTCGACTACCACGCCGCCGTTGCCGCCTGTGTGCCGAGTGACTCGGTCCATGTGCTGCCAATGCTGGGCATTCACCCGCAATTTCAGGGCAAACACTTCGGCGAACAACTACTGCAAGCGGTGCATAACTGGTGCGCAGTGGATGAAACCTCCGAAGGGGTGATCCTCGACACCGGGAATTCTCGCTATCTGGAGTTCTATAAGCGTCAGGGGTACGAGGAAATCGGCGAGGTTGCCGTAGGACCGATTCGCGAGCATGTTTTTTTCCACGCCAATCCGCAGGTGTTACACACCGCGACGGCATAAGCGGTCGAACTTTAACGCCATGCGAGGCTCTATCACGCTCCCAAGCTCGTGATAGCATCCGCGCCTATGAAGTTTCCAGGAAGATTTACCAGTGGCGTGCTGATGCTGTTCACCAGCTGCGCGGCGCTGGCCCAAAGTGAATTGGATGTGCGGATCAAACCGTCCAACGATGAACTGAAAGCCAATATAGAGGGCTATATCGGCAGTCTCGGCGATCGTGACGAAGAAGCATTGCAACGCTTCAGTCGTGGCGCCGAGGAGCAGGCGCGCAAGGCTGCCCAGGCCTTGGGTTATTACCAGCCGCAGATCGAGAGCGATGTGACGGGCGGCAAAACGCCGCGTCTGGTGCTCAACATCGACCCCGGCGAGCCGGTGCACTTGCGCAATGTCACGATTCGCATCGACGGCCCGGCTGCTTCACTCAAGTCGTTTCGTGTACCCAAAAGCGCTTCGCTGAAAACCGGCGCGGTGCTCAATCATGGTCAATACGAAGACGCCAAACGCCTGATTCAGAATCAAGCCTCGCGCTTCGGCTTTTTCAGCGGTCACTTCACTAGTCAAAAACTGTTGGTGGACCCACGCGCCGGTGTGGCCGATATCGAACTCATTTATAGCAGCGGCCCGCGCTACACCTTGGGCAAGGTCAGTTTCGAAGGCGACACGCCGTTTGACGATGACCTGCTGCAACGCATGGTGCCGTTCAAGCAAGGCGCGCCTTATGACTCCGAACTGATCGCCGAACTCAATCAGGCCATGCAATCGAGTGGCTATTTCGACAGTGTTCGGGTGGATGCGACGCCGACGGCGTCCAAAAATGATGTGATCCCGGTTGACGTCAAACTCGAAACCCGCAAACCACGGACCATGGGCCTGGGGCTGGGTTATTCCACCGACGTTGGTCCCCGGATCAAGGCCAACTGGACCCGGCACTGGGTCAATCCCCAGGGGCACAGTTATGGCTGGGAGGCTGAAGTATCGGCGCCCCGGCAAAACGTCGGGCTGTTCTACGACATTCCCCTGGACCCGCCGCTGACCGACAAACTGCGCTTTGCCGGTGGTTATCAGAATGAAGAAATTGACGGCAGCGACACCCGCAGCAAACTGCTGACCATTGGCCCGGAATGGCACAGCAAACTGCCAAGTGGCTGGCAGCGCGTGGTGTCGCTGAAATGGCAGCACGAGGATTACAAACTGGGTGACGACTCGGGGTTGAGTGATTTGCTGATGCCCGGCGTCAACTATTCCTACCTTAAAAGCGACAACCGCATCGACCCGAGCCATGGCTACCGACTGCAATTCGAGTCCAAAGTGGCTAAAGAAGGCCTGGGTTCGGACAACAACCTGTTGTATGGCACCGCGTTGGTGAAAGGCTTGACCACGGTTTTCGAGAAACACCGGTTGCTTGGCCGGGTGCAGGTCGGTGGCAGCGCTACCAATGGCTTCAAGTCAGTGCCGCCATCGTTGCGGTTTTTCGCCGGTGGCGATCAAAGCGTGCGCGGCTACGACTATCAAAGCCTGTCCCCGGAAAACTCCGAGGGCGATCGCATCGGCGGCCGCTACATGGTGGCGGCGAGCGCAGAATACCAATACTCCGTCGCAGAAAAATGGCGGGTCGCGACCTTCGTTGACCAGGGCAACGCCTTTAATACACTCGAAGTGCCGAGCCTCAAGACCGGGGTGGGTATCGGCCTGCGCTGGGTCTCGCCGGTGGGGCCGCTGCGTCTCGATCTGGCCCACGCGCTGGACGACGACGGCGGCATTCGACTGCACTTTTCCATGGGGCCTGAGCTGTGAATCGTGGTTTGAAAATAACGCTGCTGGCGATTCTGGCGTTGCTGATGCTGGTCGTTGTCGCCGTCACCACGGTATTAGGTACCGCCACGGGCAGCCGTTGGGCCCTCGGTTTTGTACCAGGGCTGACTCTTGAAAATTTCCAGGGGCGTCTGGGAGGGCAATGGAGTGCCGACCATCTTGTGTGGCAGCAGGACACTAGCCGGGTCGAGCTGAGCAAAGCGATTTTCGCCTGGTCTCCTCTGTGCCTGACTCGCATGACGCTGTGCATCGAGCAACTGAAAGTCGATCAGGTCAGCTTGCAATTTCCGCCCGGTGCCGATGAAGCAAGCAGCGGACCGATCAGCCTTCCAGACCTGACATTGCCCTTGGCGATAGAACTGGGTGATGTCCAGGTCGGCAGCCTGCTGTTCAACGGCAGCGAAGCGCTTAAAGGCCTGCAACTGGCGGCACACTGGACGATGCAAGGTTTGCAGATCGACTCGGTGAAGTTGCAGCGCGATGACCTGAGCCTGAACCTCTCCGGCCTGTTGCAACCCACCGGCAACTGGCCGCTCAAGGCTGAAGGCAATTTGACCCTGCCGGCTCCCGAGCCTTGGGCGCTGGCGCTTAAGGTGGACGGCGACCTGCTGAAAACCTTGAACCTGAAAGCCGACAGCAGCGGTTATTTGAACGGGCAATTGACCGGTGAATTGCAACCGCTGGCGGACAACCTGCCGGCCAAGGTAAGAATCACCGCCGACGGCTTCAAACCCGCCGCCGAATTGCCTGACACCTTGCAGCTCAATCAACTGGAACTCACCGGCAACGGCGACCTGAAAAACGGTTATCAGTTGCTCGGCAAAGCCACGCTCCCTGCCGAACAAGGCCCGGTCGCGTTGCTGCTGCAAGGCAAGGTCGACGCCAACGGCGCGCAGATCGTGGGCCTTGATCTCACCGCCAACGACAAGCAAAGCCTCAAACTCAGCGGCACCCTCGACTGGAGCAAAGGCCTGAGCGCCGACGCGAAAATCGACTGGCTGGATTTCCCGTGGCACCGCCTCTATCCCCTGATCGACGAGCCTGACGTGGCGTTGCGCAGCTTCAATGGCGACATCTCCTACACCGATGGCAAGTACCTCGGCGGCTTCACAGCGGCGCTGGATGGCCCGGCTGGCGCCTTCACACTGATCAGCCCGTTCAGTGGCGACCTGACGAAAATCTACCTGCAACAAATTCAACTCCAGGCCGGGCAGGGCAAGGCTGAAGGTCACCTGAACCTGCAATTCGCCGACGGCATTGCCTGGGACACCGCGCTCGATCTGTCGGCGATCAACCCGGCGTATTGGGTCGCCGAATTGCCGGGCACGCTAGCCGGCCCCTTGCGTAGCAAAGGCGAGATGAAGAATGAAAAGCTCAGCCTGAACGCTGACCTCGACCTGAAAGGCAAACTGCGCGGGCAACCTGCCGTGATCCAGGCCAAAGCGGATGGCGCTGGCGAGCAGTGGAACCTCAACGCGCTGCAAATCCGTCTTGGCGACAACAGCATCAACGGCAAGGGCAGCCTGCAACAGAAACTCTCCGGCCAGATCGACATCAAGATGCCGCGTCTGGCCCAGCTTTGGCCGCAACTGCGCGGTCAACTGAATGGCCGCATCGATGTCGCCGGCACCCTCAAGGCGCCGCAAGGCAAACTGGGGCTGCAAGGCGCGCAACTGGCTTTCGACGACCATCGCCTGAAAAGCCTCAACCTCGACGCGACCCTCGACAGTGCGCAACGGGCGAAAATCGACCTCAAGGGCAGCGGTATTCAGACCGGTGACACGTCGCTGGGCACACTGACCGCCAGCGGCCAGGGCGATATCAAAAACCAGAAGCTCAGCCTTGACCTGCAAGGGCCGCAATTGAAACTGGCCCTCGGTCTCGACGGTGCGCTGGACCAAGGCAACTGGCGCGGGCGTCTGACCAGTGGCGATATCCAGACCGGCGGTCAGGACTGGAAGCTGCAAACCCCAGCGAAACTGGAGCGGCTGGCGGACGGAAAAATCAACCTCGGTGCCCACTGCTGGATGTCCGGACCGGCCAGCCTGTGCGGTGAAGACCAGCGTTTGATGCCGGAGCCGAAGCTGCGTTTTCACCTCAAGCAGTTCCCGATTGAAAGCCTGGCGCAGTGGCTACCGAAAGATTTCACGTGGAAGGGCCGGCTCAACGCCGACCTGCAACTGGACTTGCCCGCCAGCGGCCCAAATGGACTGATCAGCATCGACGCCAGTGGCGGTACGTTGCGCATGAAGGAGAAGGACCAGTGGCTGGACTTCCCGTACCAGACGCTGAAACTCACCAGCAAACTCACGCCCAAGCGCATTGATACGGACCTTAACTTTGTCGGCGGCAAGCTCGGCGAGTTGATGGTCCAGGCGCAGCTCAATCCGTTGCCGAAGAACAAACCGCTGACCGGTTCGTTCCGCTTGAGCGGGCTGGACCTGTCGGTGGCGCGGCCGTTTGTGCCAATGGTCGAGAAAATCACCGGGCGCTTGAATGGCAGTGGCACGATTTCAGGTGGCCTGTTGGCGCCGCAGGTCAATGGCAACCTGCTGCTTAGCGATGGCGAAGTCTCCGGGCCGGAGTTGCCGATGGCGTTGCAAGCCTTGCAACTGCGAGCGGTGATTGCCGGTGAAACCGTGCAATTGAATGGCGACTGGAAAAGCGGCAAGACCGGGCAGGGCACCCTCAACGGCAACATCGCCTGGGGACAGGCGCTGGTGGTGGATCTGGCGCTCAAGGGCTCGCAGTTACCGGTCAGCGTCGAACCGTACGCCAAGCTGGAAGTCGCGCCGGACCTGAAAATCTCGATGAAGGGCGACGAACTGGCCATCGCCGGCAAAGTGCTTGTGCCCAAAGGTGAGATCACCATTCGCGAGTTGCCGCCTTCCACGGTCAAGGTATCCGATGACGTGGTGATCGTTGGCCAGCAGACCGAAGAGGGCAAACCGCCCTTGGCCATGAAGATGGACATTGATGTGGTGGTCGGCGCTGACAAGCTGAGCTTTGCCGGGTTTGGCCTGACCGCGAATGTGCAGGGCCAGGTGCACATCGGCGACAACCTGGATACGCGGGGCGAACTGTGGCTTAACGACGGGCGATATCGCGCCTACGGTCAGCGCCTGACCGTGCGCCGCGCGCGCTTGTTGTTTGCCGGCCCGCTTGATCAGCCGTACTTGGACATCGAGGCGATTCGCCAGACCGACGACGTGATCGCCGGTATTCGCCTGAGTGGCAGCGCCGAGCAACCGACTACGCAGATCTTCTCCGAACCATCCATGAGCCAGGAACAGGCGTTGTCCTATCTGATATTGGGGCGCCCGCTGAGCACCAACGGTGAAGACAACAACATGCTCGCCCAGGCCGCGCTCGGTTTGGGTTTGATGGGCAGTTCCGGGGTAACCGGCGGATTGGCCAAAAACCTGGGCATTCAGGATTTCCAACTGGATACCCAGGGCAGCGGCACCACCACCGCCGTCGTGGCCAGTGGCAATATCTCGGAAAAACTCAGCCTGCGTTATGG
>NZ_JBFUKU010000305.1:0-6103 GCF_056400685.1 Pseudomonas sp. P5_A12
GTGTACCCCGTTAAAAACCCTGGTATTAACGGCTCAGTGTCCGACATTGTTCGGTATTCGCTGCATGCAGTCCGGCGCGTCGGGCTATGTATGCAAACAGGAAGATCTCAGTGAACTGGTGAGTGCAATCAAGGCGGTACTTTCAGGCTACAACTATTTTCCCAGCCAGGCGTTGAATCCTGTCCGTGGCGATGACACGCGATATGCCGACCTGGAGCTCTTCAAGGCAGTCAACGACCGGGAGTTGATGGTGTTGCAACTGTTTGCACAAGGCCGTACCAACAAGGAAATTGCCAAGGGCATGTTCCTCAGCAACAAGACAGTCAGTACCTATAAAAAGCGCTTGATGCAAAAACTCAAAGCCAAATCACTGGTTGAACTCATCGATATGGCAAAACGTAACGCCTTAGTGTGAGAGCCCGGATGCCCAGTCGTATAAAGGATTATCTAATACTGGTAACTGCAGGCTTATGCCTGAGCACCTCAGTGTCTGCGACACACTCCCCCAGCGAGCATTACACCCTGCTCAGTCGCTCAATGGTCGGTCACATGGAAGTCCAACTGGATAAATCACAACGGCAATGGATCAACAACAAACGTGAACTCCTTCTGGGCACTTCAGCCCCCGATTACCCGCCTTTCGACCTGACCAACAGCGGCAGCGACTATGAAGGTTTCACTGCCGATTACGCGGGCATCCTTGGCAAGGTCACTGGCCTGCCCGTCAAGGTTCAGCGCTACGCGTCCCGAGAAAACGCGATCAAAGCGCTTGAGAACGGTGAGGTCGATATGCTTGGCAGTGCCAATGGGTTTGAGGCACGCAACGCCGACATTGTGCTTTCCACACCTTACGCCGCGGACCAACCGGTTCTGGTGACACGAGAGGGAGAAACCCGATCCCTGACCGATGGCCTGGCCGGGTTGCGGCTGAGCATGGTGTACCACTATTTGCCGATGGACGAAGTCAAATCCCTGTACCCAAAGGCAATTATCTCAACCTTTCCGTCTTACCAGAATGCAATCAACGCTGTCGCGTTCGACCAGGCTGATGTCTTTCTCGGTGACACTATTTCAACTCATTATCTGATCAACAAGGGTTACCTGAACAACGTCCGGATGGCCAACTTCGGTAAACATGAAGTCCACGGCTTCAGCTTTGCCGTGCACCAGAACAACCCGGAACTCCTTGGGATCATCAACGCGATTCTGAATGCCACCCCGACCAGCGAGCGAGAAAACATCGCCAAACGCTGGAGTGCAGGCAGTGACATCCTGCTCACCGATCACAAGCTGCAACTGACTGGTCGCGAAGAACGCTGGCTGGCGCAACATCCAGTGGTTCGCGTGGTGGTCAATGAGGCGTTTGCACCGCTGACGTTTTTCGACGATGAAGGCAACTTTCGAGGTGTTACCGCCGACCTGCTCGAATTGATCAGGTTGCGCACCGGCTTGCGCTTCGAGATCCATCGCAGCCGAAGCGATGACGATATGATCGAGCGAATCAGTCATCATCAGGCCGACTTGATTGGCGCCCTGCTGCCCAGCGCACAACGTGAAACGCTGCTGAACTTCAGCCGCCCCTACCTGGAAAACTCCTTCGTTCTGCTGACGCGCAAAGTGGCCGACACCCCGACCGACCTCACACAGTTTTCGGGCAAGCGCCTGACGATTGCCCAAGGCAATCCGATGGTGGATTACCTGCGTCGCGAGTTCCCGCACGTCAATCTGATCGAAACCCCAGACACCTTCAGTGCCGTGCAGTCAGTTGCAGAGGGTCAGGCTGAAGGTGCCGTAAACTCGCTGGTGATCGCCAACTACTTCATCTCATCCAGAATCTTCGAGCAACCGCTTCAAATCAGCTCCACCCTTGGCACGCAGCAGGCTGCGTTCTCTCTGGCAACAGGGCGTGATGCCAAAGAACTGAGCGCAATCCTCGACAAGGCATTGCTAAGCATTACTCCGCAGGAACTGGGCATTATCAACAGCCGCTGGCGGGGATACTCGTCGACTACGCAAAACACCTGGCGTAGCTATCACCGGGTGTTCTATCAGGTGGTGATCGGTGTTGGTGTGCTACTGCTGATTTCTGTTGCCTGGAACGCTTACATGCGTCGTCAGGTAAAACAGCGTCAGGCGGCCGAGCTCGCGCTGAATGATCAACTTGAGTTCATGCGATCACTGGTCAATGGCACACCTCATCCAATCTACGTACGTGATCGGCAGGGATTGCTGCAAAGCTGCAACGACAGTTACCTGGAAGCCTTTAATACAAAATACGAAGACGTCATCGGCAAAAGTGTCATTCAGGGCAACATGAGCAACGCCTTCGAAGCTCAGGAGTATCAGGCTGACTATCAGCGCGTCGTGAGTGAAGGTACACCGTTGATTCTCGACCGCACCCTGCAAATCGGCAGTCGCAAGCTGACGGTTTATCACTGGATTCTGCCTTACCGGGACTCGAGTGGTGAAGTGCAAGGCATTATTGGCGGCTGGATCGACATCAGCGAGCGGCGACAACTGTTCRATGATCTTCGAGCGGCCAAGGAACGCGCCGATGAAGCAAACAGGGCCAAAAGCACTTTTCTGGCGACCATGAGCCATGAGATCCGCACCCCGATGAATGCAATCATCGGCATGCTGGAACTGACCCTCAAACGTATCGAGCCGGCTCATCCGGACCGCCCCGCCATTGACGTCGCATACAATTCGGCGAAAGACCTGCTGGAACTGATCGGGGACATTCTCGATATTGCGCGCATCGAATCCGGGCATCTGAGCCTGAACCCGGAGCGCGTCAACCTGGGTGAAACGGTGGCATCGGTGGTCAGAATCTTCGACGGGCTCGCCCGGCAGAAAAATCTGCGCCTGTTGCTGGACTTCAATCCTGCACATCCGCCAACCGATGTCCTGTTAGACCCGATGCGCTTCAAGCAGGTGTTGTCCAATCTGGTCAGCAACGCCATCAAGTTTACCGAACAGGGTCAGGTCCGGATTGTGGTTGAGTTACACGCCACTGACGAGCCCGAGCGGGTCTTGCTGCGCGTGCAGGTCAAAGACAGCGGAATGGGGATCAGCGAGCAGGATCAACAGCGTTTGTTTGAGCCATTCGCTCAAGCGACCCATAGCGCGCAGTCGACCCGAGGGGGCGCTGGGCTGGGTCTGGTGATCAGTCGCACGCTGTGCGAGATGATGGGCGGCAGCCTGCAATTGCGTAGCCAGTCCGGTGCCGGCACTCAAGTCGAAATATCGTTGCATCTGGCAACATTGCCGCCAGCGCTGAAGCCGAAAACCGCCGAAGCACCTATTCAGCTTACCTCAACCCCGTTGAACGTCCTGGTGGTCGACGATCATCCGGCCAATCGCTTGCTCATGTGTCAGCAACTGGAGTTTCTGGGGCACCACTACAGCGCAGCAGCAGAGGGCGAGGCCGGATTCGCGGCATGGAAGCACGGACTGTTCGATCTGGTCATTGTTGATTGCAACATGCCGATCATGAACGGCTACGAACTGGCCCGGTTGATTCGTCAACACGAACAGCAACAGCCGCGCGCGGTCTGCACTCTGCTGGGTTTTACCGCCAATGCACAGCCGGAAGAAATACAACGCTGCAAACAGGCCGGGATGGACGACTGCCTGTTCAAACCCCTCAGCTTGACGGCCTTGAGGCAGTGGATTGAACGCATCAAGCCGATCGCCCGCGCCCCGGCGTTCAGCCTCGAAGGGCTGCAACTGCTGACCGGAGGTAATCCGAAGCTGGATCACCGCTTATTGTCCGAACTGCTGAACAGCAATCGACTGGACCGTGAGCAATTGCGGGCGCTATTCCAGTGCAAAGACTGCCAGCCTTTCCTCGACATCGCTCACAAAATCAAGGGGGCGGCCCGAATCGTCCACGCGTATCGATTGATCGACAGCTGTGAAGCGCTCGAAATCGCCTGCCATGAAGTGTTCCACCCCGAAACCGTAGCCAACTGCACTAAGGCCATCGAGCGCGCCATGCTCGAACTGGAGCAAGCCTTGCAACAACAAATAAGGCATRACGACAAAAGCAGAACGATGGAGCATTAACTATGCTTGAGCATTGAGCAGTGTGTTTAACCTCATGGAGAGACCCGTAATGCCAAACTCACTGCGCTCCGATCAACGACGCTTTCCGTTACATGTCCATATCAGCGTGATGTTTACCTTCCTGCTGCTGCTAACGGGCGTGGTGTTGGGCATTTTCAATTACCGGCAAACCACGCAGATCATCCTGTCCAGCAGCGAAAAACTCTTCAACCGGATCGAACAGGATATCCGGTTGGATCTGCAAGCCACCTATGTACCGATCCGCCATTTGTTGAGTTTGCTAGCGGACAACCCGGCGACCGAAGCGTCAGCGCTGGAGCAACGGCTCGCGCTGCTGAAACCCTTTAGCCAGTCGCTCAAAGACAATCCCAACCTGGCCTCGCTGTATCTGGGTTACAGCAATGGCGATTTTTTCATGGTGCGTCCCCTGCGCATCCCGGCCGTGAAAGCGCTCACGAATGCCCCGGATACGGCGGCCTATCAAGTCTGGAGCATCGAACACCCGGGCGGCGGTGGCAAGGTGCGGTCCCAGACTTTGTTTTTTGATCAGAACCTGGCCCTCATCGACCGCCAGGACAACCCCGACGAAACTTTCGATCCGCGCACACGCGCCTGGTTTAGCAGCGCTCGCAGTGATGAGGACCAGATCACCACCGAACCCTATGTATTTTTCTCCACTCTCGATGTTGGTACCACCCTGGCCCGGCGCAGCGGTGCGAACGCAGTGATGGGCGCGGACCTCACCCTCGCCGACCTGTCGGCGACACTGGCCAAACATGTGGTGACCCCGCACACAGAAATCGTACTGTTCAATGGCGAGGGCAATGCCGTTGCCTATCCTGACAGCAGCAGGCTGATCGTTGACGACCAGACCGTACGTTTGATCAAGGCAGCCGATTTGAATCCGGCACTCGGTGCCCTGCTCGCCAGTCCGCTTGAAGGTAATCGCCTGGACGCCGCGGGTCGCCAATGGATTGTGGCCCGCAGCAGCATGAAGGAAGGCGGGCCTGAAGGATTACAGCTGGCGCTGTTGGTGCCGGAAGATGAATTGCTCGTCGATGCCTATCGAATGCGCTGGCAAGGCGCACTGATCACTCTGGCAACGTTGCTGCTGTGCCTGCCGCTGGCGTGGCTCACCTCCAGAGTTCTGGTCAAACCCCTGCACGCACTGGTGCAGGAAGCCGATGCGATCCGCAGTTTCAATTTCAAGTTTCCTGTCAGCCGACGCTCACCCGTGCTGGAAGTCGACCAACTGAGCGTGTCGATGGCGCGCATGAAGGACACCTTGGCGAGCTTTTTCCAGATCACTGAAAGCCTGAGTGCCGAGACCCGTTTCGCACCGTTACTGCAACGGGTGTTATTCGAAACCGTGAAAATCGGGCAGGCCCAGGCGGGTCTGATTTACCTGCGCGAGCAGGATAGCGACCGCATGGAGCCTCACGGCCTGGTGATCAACGATATCGCCCAGGCATTACCTGCATTCGGGATTCACGGCTACGAACTCCAGAACCCGCAGAGCCCTCAGTGGATGCAGCAGTTGTCGAACGCCGACAATGTCGTCACCAGTCTGAGCTTCGAAAACGCCGCCGACCTGCAAAAGGTGATGCTTGCGCTGGAAAGTCCTCGGGTTCACTTGATCGGTATCCGGTTACACAACCGGCATAACGAAACCGTCGGTCTGCTTGTCCTCTTGCTGGCCGACAGTGGTGCTCAAAATGACCTGGAAAAGCTTCGCCCGGACCGCATTGCGTTTCTTCAGGCGGTGTCCGGTGCGGCGGCCGTGAGTATTGAAAGCCAGCGCCTGCAAGCCAGGCAGAAACAGTTGCTGGACTCTTTCATTCAACTGCTGGCTGGGGCGATCGATGCCAAAAGCCCTTATACCGGCGGACATTGTCAGCGAGTGCCGGCGTTGACGCTGATGCTCGCTGAGGCTGCCGCTGCCAGTCAGGAGCCGGCCTTCAGCGGCTATCAACCCACGGAAGATGAGTGGGAAGCCCTGCACATCGCGGCGTGGCTGCATGACTGCGGCAAAGTC
>NZ_JBFUKU010000306.1:0-6081 GCF_056400685.1 Pseudomonas sp. P5_A12
GCATAAGGGTCATTGCCCCGGGTGATGCCGGACTCGATACGCTCGATCAGCGCAGCGTTGATGCGCTGCAATTTATGGTTGTCGTGGCGCAGGCTGAGCAGTTCGGTCTGTAGCTCAGCGATGTCCTGGGGCACGGCCGCGGGCAATGGCAACGCCGGTGAAGGTCTGGTTGATGTGCATGCCATTGAACTGTTCTCCGTAGGTGTTGAAACCCATCACCCGTTGCTCGCGCAAAAACGTCCCGATATCGTCGAGACGGCCGTCGTCTTCCAGTTCCAGACGCCTGAGAAAACAGTCGCAACCGATAGTCAGCATCAGGTCACCCAAACGTTCCTCCAGCCCCTCGAACAAGCTTTTCAGGTTCGGCAGCATGGGGCCCGGGGTCATGGCGGTGAGCACGATGCCATTCTCCACGGCGCAGTAAAAACTCAGGCTCAAGTCCGCATGCACCTGCTGAATCGCGCGCACGTAATATTGCTCGTTGATCTTCACGGCCAACGGGTGCGCGGCGAAGATTCGGTGATCCAGTTCATTCACCGGCACGCCGATGTGCCGGGCGTATTCGGCGGCGGCAGGTTCCGCGTTGAGCTCATAGACACGACGCGAGGCGCTGTCGGCCCCGGTCACCACCAGTTTTTCGGCCCGGGGCAGCATGTGGTGGGTGGTGAACACTTCGAAATCCAGCCAGGTATTGACCAATACCACCACCGCCGCACCGCTGTGAAAGGCGCCATCGAAGTACACATGGGTATGGGTCAGGTAGTTGTCGTCACCGGCCGAACCGCCAAAATGGGGAATGTCGCCCAATGCGGCACTCAAGGCGGCGAGGACCATTTCTTCACGGCTGGACAAACCATCGAGCAGGGTCAGGGCAAAACTGTTGCCCTTGATCGGTGCCACGGTGTTACTGCGACAGCCGCTGACCAGGCGCTCGACCATTTGCTGCGCATCGATCAGGCTGAAGTGTTCCATTTCGTCGATCAACTCGAGCGCAATGGAAAAGTGCCGGTGATCGAAACCCACCGCCGTTACGCAATTGCGTCCATAGCCCAACGGGGTGATTTCCCCGGCACTGGTGCAACCCGCCAGTCGAATACCCCCGAAACTGTGCTGCAAGGCCTCGCCCAGCGCCTGCAAGTCATACTCGGCGGAACAGAAAAACAGCACGAAGCCCAGATGCGGGTGCAACAATTGACGCGCCAGTTCCTGCGCCACTTGCCGGGCATCGGTGGCCTGGGACATTGCGCTGACGACACCTTCACCCTGGACCTGCTGCATCGTCGCCTCCCGCAGGTGCGTATGGTTGAGTCAGAAGTGTACGAAACCCGTGCAGCGCAACGAATGCTACTTGGGTAGCAGTCGGACGCTTCAATGGGATGAGAGTGGTGGAGACCGTCGCTGTGGACCCGAGCGGGCCCACATGCAGGGGATTTTCAGACGCCGGCCCTGAACAGCATATAAGCGGCAATCACAATACAGACGCTGGCAAAGCAGACCTGTAACGCCCGCGCCGGCACGTGTGCGCACAGCTTGCGGCCAATGATCATGCCGACGATGCTGGCGGCGATGAAGCTGACGCCGAGGCTATCGATGCGCACGCCGGCCTGAAACGCGCCGATCACGCCGATGGCAGAAATCAGGCTGATCACCATCAGGGACGTGGCGACGATCCCGCGCATCTGCACGTCGGTCAGTTGCTTGAATGCCGGGACGATCAGAAAGCCGCCGCCCACGCCGAGCAGCCCGGACACCACGCCCGTTACCGCGCCGAGCGACGCCAGGGTCGCCGTGCATTTGGCGGTCCAGGAGAAACGCCCGGTCTGCTGATCGAGCATGCAGTTTTTCTGCCCCCAGTTGGCGTGACCGTGATCGCTCGGCCCCGCTTCCTGACGCTCACGGCGCAGCATCCGCCAGGCGACCATGACCATCAGCAGGCTGAACAGAATCATCAGGATTTTTTCCGGCAACTGATGGGCGAAGTAGATGCCCACCGGAGAAAACACCGCGCCGAGCAGCGCGATCAGTAACGCCGCGCGGTACCGCACCAGGCCATGCCGCAACCCGTCAATAGCCCCGACCGCTGCTGCGCTGCCAACCGCAAACAAGGCGACGGGCGCCGCTTGGGTCATGGTCAAACCCAACCCCAGCACCAGGGCCGGCACCGCAAGAATGCCGCCACCGGCCCCGGTCAACCCGAGGACCAGGCCCATGACCACCCCAAAAAAACTTGCCAGCAACATAAACCACTCGTGATCTGCGGAAAAAGGCCGGGAACGCCCGGTATCGATGACTGACAGGATAGAGCCCGCGCAGATTTTTTCATCAATTGAATTGATTCGGGGCTGGTCAATGCGGGGAAAATGAAACTACCCTCGGTGCTTGTTCACATAGAAATGCTCACCATGCCTGCCTTGATTGAAGCTTTCCTCGACCCCGCCTCGTCGACCTRCAGCTACGTGATCTACGAAGCCGATGGCGGCCAATGCGCCATCGTCGACCCGGTGCTCGACTACGATCCGGCAGCCGGCAGGACGTGCACGGCTCAGGCCGATAAAATCATCGCGTTTGTGCGCACTCATCAGTTGCAGGTGCAATGGTTGCTGGAAACCCATGCCCATGCCGATCACCTGTCTGCCGCGCCTTATCTGCGCCGGGAGCTGGGCGGCAAAATAGCGATTGGCGAGTCGATCAGCAAGGTGCAAGGCGTGTTCAAAAGCCTGTTCAATCTTGAGCCGGAATTTTGCATTGACGGTTCGCAGTTCGATCATCTGTTCGCGCCGGACGAGTCGTTCATGATCGGCAATCTCAGGGCCTCCGCCCTGCACGTGCCGGGCCACACCCCGGCGGACATGGCCTATCTGATCGACGATGAGCAGATTCTGGTTGGCGACACGCTGTTCATGCCCGATGTCGGCACCGCACGTTGCGACTTTCCTGGCGGCAACGCCAACCAGTTGTACGCCTCGATTCGCAAACTGCTGGCCTTCCCGGCCAGCGTGAGTCTGTACGTTTGCCACGATTACCCACCCGAAGGCCGTGAACCCCAATGCATGACCACGGTCGGCGAGCAGCGCAAAAGCAACATTCACGTGCATGACGGCATTGATGAGGCGGCGTTTGTCGACATGCGCACGCGACGCGATGCCGGGTTGGGCATGCCGAACCTGTTACTGCCAGCGATTCAGGTGAATGTGCGGGCCGGGAACTTGCCCCCGGCCGAGAGCAACGGCGTGACCTACCTGAAAATCCCCATCAACAAACTCTGACGCCCCCTACCCTCTGCGTAGCAGCTGTCGAGCAACGCGAGGCTGCGTTTGCGGTGTGCCTGATAAAACCCGATTGCCGACTTTGCGACGGCTGCGCCGCCGGACGCTGCCTCGCGGTGCTCGACAGCTGCTACAAATCCCATCAACAAACTCTGACTCCCCCTCCCCCCCGTAGCAGCTGTCGAGCAACGCGAAGCTGCGTCTGCGATTTGYCTGCCAATACCCAATGGCCGGGATTGGGGTCAGTTGGAGAGGGTCAAGCCGTTGGCCGGCAATGGCAGTGCGGTTTTGTAGCGCACCTGCTTGAGGGCGAAGCTCGAACGGATGTTCGCCACGCCGGGGACTTTGGTGAGGAAATCCATCATGAAGCGCTCCAGCGACTGGATGGTCGGCACCAAAACCCGAATCAAATAGTCCGGGTCGCCGGCCATCAAATAGCACTCCATCACTTCCGGGCGATCCGAGATCGCCTCTTCAAAATGTTGTAGTGCTTCCTCCACTTGCTTCTCCAGGCTCACGTGAATGAACACATTCACATGCAGGCCCAGCAGGTCCGCATCCAGCAGCGTCACTTGTTCACGAAYCAGTCCCAACTCTTCCATCGCCTTGACCCGATTGAAGCACGGCGTCGGCGACAGATTGACCGAGCGTGCGAGGTCGGCGTTGGTGATACGCGCGTTCTCCTGAAGGCTGTTCAAAATGCCGATATCGGTACGGTCCAGTTTGCGCATGAGACAAAATCACCTGTTTTTTATGTTTGTACAGATTTTTTATCCTCAAATGATCTTCGACGCAACGAAACAGAGATAAATATTCTTCTGCGCCGGGCCTATGATTGTTGTAGGACAAGATTTCTTCCACAGAAGAATGACGGTCAGCTCACTACAAGAAATTCACAAGATCGAGCGTAGAAGCCATGAAACAAGCGTACGAACCGCTGCAACTGCACGTGCCCGAACCCTCGGGCCGTCCTGGCTGCAAAACCGACTTCTCCTACCTGCGTCTGACCGACGCTGGCACGGTGCGCAAACCTTCCATTGACGTTGAACCCGCCGACACCGCCGACCTGGCCAAAGGCCTGATTCGCGTGCTCGACGACCAGGGCAATGCCCACGGTCCGTGGGCTGAAGACGTACCGGTCGAGATCCTGCGTAAAGGCATGCGCGCCATGCTCAAGACGCGGATCTACGACAACCGCATGGTGGTCGCCCAGCGTCAGAAAAAAATGTCGTTCTACATGCAGAGCCTCGGTGAAGAAGCCATTGGCACCGGCCAGGCCCTGGCCTTGAACATCGACGACATGTGCTTCCCCACCTACCGCCAACAAAGCATCTTGATGGCCCGCGACGTACCGCTGGTGGGCCTGATCTGCCAACTGCTGTCCAACGAACGCGATCCGCTCAAGGGCCGTCAGTTACCGATCATGTACTCAGTCAAAGATGCGGGCTTTTTCACCATTTCCGGCAACCTCGCCACCCAATTCGTACAGGGTGTGGGCTGGGGCATGGCCTCGGCGATCAAGGGCGACACCAAAATCGCCTCGGCCTGGATCGGCGACGGCGCCACCGCTGAAGCGGACTTCCACACCGCCCTCACCTTCGCCCACGTTTACCGTGCGCCGGTGATCCTCAACGTGGTCAACAATCAATGGGCGATCTCGACCTTCCAGGCGATTGCTGGCGGCGAAGCCACCACGTTTGCTGGTCGTGGCGTCGGCTGCGGCATTGCCTCCCTGCGGGTTGATGGCAACGATTTCGTCGCAGTCTACGCCGCCTCTGCCTGGGCCGCCGAACGTGCGCGCCGCAACCTCGGCCCGACCATGATCGAATGGGTCACCTACCGCGCCGGTCCACACTCCACCTCCGATGATCCATCCAAATACCGTCCTGCCGACGACTGGAGCTACTTCCCGTTGGGCGACCCGATTGCGCGCCTTAAGCAGCACCTGATCAAGATCGGTCACTGGTCCGAAGAGGAACACACCGCCGTCAGCGCCGAACTGGAAGCCGAAGTCATCGCCGCACAGAAAGAAGCCGAACAGTACGGCACCCTCGCCGGCGGCCAGATTCCAAGCGCCGCGACCATGTTCGAAGACGTCTACAAAGAGATGCCGGAGCACTTGAAGCGCCAGCGTCAAGAGTTGGGGATCTGACATGAACGACCACAACAACAAAATCGAGCTGGAAACCGCCATGACTACGACCACCATGACCATGATCCAGGCCCTGCGCTCGGCCATGGATGTGATGCTTGAGCGTGACGACAACGTCGTAGTCTTCGGCCAGGACGTTGGCTACTTCGGCGGCGTGTTCCGCTGCACCGAAGGCCTGCAGACCAAGTATGGTACCTCCCGCGTGTTCGACGCGCCGATTTCCGAAAGCGGTATCGTCGGTGTCGCCGTGGGCATGGGCGCTTACGGTCTGCGCCCGGTTGCCGAGATCCAGTTCGCCGACTACGTGTACCCGGCGTCGGACCAGATCATTTCCGAAGCCGCCCGCCTGCGTTATCGCTCGGCTGGCGAGTTCACCGCCCCGATGACCCTGCGCATGCCTTGCGGCGGCGGCATCTACGGCGGCCAGACCCACAGCCAGAGCATCGAGGCGATGTTCACCCAGGTGTGCGGTCTGCGCACGGTCATGCCATCCAACCCCTACGACGCCAAAGGCTTGCTGATTGCCTCCATCGAAAACGATGACCCGGTGATCTTCCTTGAGCCAAAACGCCTGTACAACGGCCCGTTCGATGGCCATCACGACCGCCCGGTAACCCCGTGGTCGAAACACCCGGCCGCACAAGTTCCGGACGGTTACTACAC
>NZ_JBFUKU010000307.1:0-6034 GCF_056400685.1 Pseudomonas sp. P5_A12
CTTTCTGAAACACCGCATCGCCTGATTTCACGACTGCTGCGCAGCCGAACGCAGGCTTCGCCAGCTGCTACGGATCGCGTTATGGCTTAACTGATCGGCATTACGCAAACGGCGCGTTATATTTTGTCAGCATGCAACTCGATAGCTCGCAACCGCCCACCTGTAACATCACGTAACAAATGCCTAATATGCAGGGAAAATACAGCAAACATGAATAACCACGGCTGGAAATGGGCTTACCGAAAAATTCGCGGGCTGCACTGCACTCGTCTGTCAGCCATCTACAGGGCGACTCTATATTCCATTCGCGGCGACACTGGCTCATTCACCTGCGATGCCACCTGGCAAAAAATTCGCATTCGACGCTAATCAAAGCAATCGCCGATACACGGTGCCGAACGGTTCCCGGTTACGTGTTCGACCCGAGCACCGTTCCGGCTTTTTCTCTTTAACGCGTTCGTACAGCTCGTCTCCCCTGACCAAGACCTGATAATCCAGTTCTCGATGCCGCTCAGCCGGTTGCAGTGCCAACGCAAGAAACCCCTCACCCAAGCGCACGGCTGTTTCGGCGAGCACCCTGTCTTTGCAGCGTAGTAAGCGCTCAAGCTCCTGGATGCGCTTCTTGTATTGGCGAGACTGCTCCCGGTCGTCTTTTTGCTGGCCTTTTCTGATGTCTGCTCGGTGATGAAGACGACTGTTTAGTGGACCAACAGCAGCGAAATGTTAAAAAACGTCGACAACCAAGGGGAGCTGTAAGGGTACCCTAAGGGCAATGCTACAAAGCTAAATGCACCGGAGAAAGTCGTACTGTTGCGCGGGAATGGAATCCGCCCCCTTCCGTCATGCTGCCTGTGCGCTCATCACACTTGATATCGCAACCTACGCAGCCATTTATGTTTAATAAGATACTGGTCGTCTGCATCGGCAACATTTGCCGCAGCCCAACCGCCGAAGCCCTGTTCAAAAGCAGACTGGCTCAGCGCGGCATCGACGTGAGCTCAGCGGGCATTCATGCCCTGGTAGACAAGCCCATGGACAGCACAGCCCTGCAAGTGCTGCGCGAACATGACTGCGATCACGCGAACCACCAAGGACGGCAACTCACCCGTGAGCTCCTGCAGCAGGCAGATGTGATTCTCACCATGGAGAAAGGTCACATGGAAAGCATTGCGCGCATGGCGCCGGAAGTCCGCGGCAAGACGTTCCTGCTGGGCAAGTGGCAAAACAACCAGGAAATACCCGACCCCTACCGCCAGCAAAAAGTCGCCTTCGATCACGTCTACCAACTGATGGCGCAAGGCGTCGACAGCTGGTCGCAAAAACTATAATCACCTCTTGTAAAAGTATCCGCATGCAAAGCCAAAACAGCCTACCCGTTCAGGAACACCGCGACGACGATGACGACATTGATCTGCTCGCGCTACTCGGCACATTGATCGATAGCAAGTGGATCATCATCGGCATCACCGCGCTGTGTTGCGCGATCGGTGTTGCACTCGCCCTGTTGTCGACGCCGATCTATCAGGCGAATGCACTCGTCCAGGTCGAGCAAAAGAAAGGCGGCATGGCTGCGCTGGGCGGCATGGGAGGCATGAGCGAAATGCTCGGTGGCACGTCCCCGGCGGTAACCGAAATCGAGTTGCTCAAATCCCGGGCCGTGCTGGGCAAGGCGGTGGAGAACCTCAAGCTCGACATTATCGTCCAGCCTAACTACTTCCCAATCGTCGGTAACTTTCTGAGCCGGCACTTCAAGCCAGCTAGCAAAAACGAGTTGGCCTCACCTTTGCTCGGATTCAACAGCTTTACGTGGGGCGGGGAAAAGCTGGATATTTTTCAGCTGGACGTACCGAATGCTTACGTGGGTAAAGCGCTGACGCTACGCGCGGAAGGCAATGGCGCTTTCACATTACTCAATGGCGATGACGAAGTCGTTGTTACCGGCAAAGCTGGCGAAAAACTTGAGCAAAATGGCTTCAAGGTCCAAGTCGCCAGCCTCGACGCCAATACAGGCTCACTGTTCAAGGTCACCAAGCAACGCCGCCTCAATACCATTCTGCAGTACCAGAATGACGTGTCGGCCAGTGAGCGCGGCAAAGAATCCGGCATCATCGCCCTGTCACTGGAAAGCGCAGATCCCGCGCTGGCCAACGAGGTGTTGAATGAAATCAATCGCCTTTATGTATTGCAGAACGTCCAGCGCAACTCCGCCGAGGCCGCGCAAAGTCTTGAGTTCCTGCGAACCCAGTTACCCGATGTACGCAAGCAGCTGGAAAAAGCTGAAGGCCAGCTCAACGCCTACCAGACCAGCGCCCGCTCGGTGGACATCACCATCGAAACCAAAGCCGTGCTCGATCAGATCGTCGCCCTGGAAACCCTGATCTCCGAGTTGAAGCTCAAGCAAGCGGAAATGGAGCACCGCTTCACCCGCGAGCACCCGGCCTACCAGGCGCTGATCACCCAAATGGGTCAACTCGATCAACAAAAACGCTCGCTGGAAAAGAAGGTCAAGAACCTGCCGGAAACCCAGCAGGAACTGCTGCGCCTGGCCCGTGACATGCAAGTGACGACCGAAATTTACACCCAACTGCTGAACAAAACCCAGGAGCTGGACATCGTCCGCGCGGGGACAGTCGGCAACGTCCGCATCATCGACTCGGCGGATGCCAATATTGAAACACCGGTCAAACCGAAAAAACCGCTGATTGTGCTGATCGCCACCCTGCTCGGCGGATTGATTGCCGTGGCTTACGTACTGATCCGCAAAGCGTTGAACCGCGGCATCGAAGACCCGGAAGTCATTGAACAGCTGGGCATCCCGGTCTACGCCTCGATACCGCTCAGCAAGGGACAGGCCCTGATTGAAAGCAATTTAAAGGGTAACGGACGCACCAGCACTGACTCGCTACTGCTGGCGGTGAGCAACCCCGCAGACCTTGCCGTGGAATCGTTGCGCAGCCTGCGGACCAGCCTGCACTTCGCGACCCTGGAGGCCAAGAACAACATCCTGATGATCTCGGGCCCGAGTCCTACCGTGGGCAAGTCCTTTGTCTCAAGCAACCTAGCGGCCATCATCGCCCAGACAGGGAAGAAGGTGCTGCTGGTCGACGCCGACATGCGCAAGGGCTACTTGAACAAACTGTTCCGCAAGGACGTGAGCAACGGTTTGTCTGATCTGCTGGCCGGCAAGGTTGACCTGAACACCGCGACCCACGCGACCGAAGTGGATAACCTGCACGTGATTACCCGCGGGCAGATCCCACCGAACCCGTCGGAATTGTTGATGCACAGCAATTTCACTCAGTTTCTGGAAAACGTCAGCAGCCAGTACGACCTGGTCATCATCGACACCCCGCCGATCCTCGCGGTCACCGATGCCGCGCTGGTCGGCCGCCAGGCTGGCACCAACCTGATCGTGACCCGCTTCGGCGTCAACGTCGCCAAGGAAATCCTGGTGACCAAGCGCCGCTTCGAGCAGAACGGCATTGTGGTCAAAGGCGCGATCTTCAACGCAGTGGAACGCAAAGCATCGGCCTATGGCTATGGCAAATACGGCAGCTACAGCTACTACCAGTACGAATATGCCTCAGACAAATAACACTGGTGATCAGGGCAGCGCCGCTGCCCTGAACTACCCAACGAGAACCCACGACATGCCTACCCAGCACGCGCGGCCCCGCTGGTACCTCATCCAGTGCAAACCCCGGCAAGACGCCCGCGCCGAGGAAAACCTGACGCGCCAAGCCTTCACCTGCTATCGCCCAACCCACCACGTTGAGCGTCTTCAGCGTGGCCGGCGCACCACCTCGGTGGAATCGCTCTTCCATGGTTACCTGTTCATCCAGCTTGACCAAAAAAAAGACAACTGGCACCCCATCCGCTCAACCTGCGGTGTGAACAAATTGGTGACATTCGGCAACAAGCCGATTGCGGTTGCAAACGAATTGATCGAAAACCTGCAACAGCGACTCAGCAACAAACTACCCGAATCCATCAATTTTGAGCCGGGTGAACGCGTGCGCATCAACAGTGGAAGCTTCAAGGAACTTGAGGCCATGTTCGTGGCCCGCGACGGCGAGGAACGCGCCATGATTCTGCTGCAACTTCTACATCGTGAGCACGCCCTCAGCGTTCCGATCAGCGCGATAGAAAAACCTGATGAAAACACCGTTACCTTACACTCACTGAAACAACCGATACCACTCGCTGACACTCGTAAAGCTGGCTGTCTGCTCAGTCAGTAATCCGTGTCTGAATCCACACTATTTTTTTGCTGCTTTGCCCTTCAAAAAATGCTAACGCTCACGTAATCGGCCCCTATGCCGCCTGCATGATGCACGTTCTCAGGAAACCGACGGTCAATCCTGGGGCGGTAGCGTGCCAAAAACCTTGATCGAGCCCAACGCAAGCGCTCTCCCCGACCAAGGGCAAGGGGAACACAACGACAACGACCGGTTTGAGCCCAGACCCAAACAACAACTTCCCGCTGTAAGGTGTCAAATTTGCTTACAAGCGACACAGCCTGGATGGCTCTGTCTACCATCAACGCAAGGGACATTCTTGTGATCCGCAAGTGCACCACCACTACTCCTGCAAGTCGCGACCTTACCTTCTGGGCCCCATGGCTGACGGCAATCTCCTTAATCATCCTCCTGTTTTTCGCACAGGCCGTGATAAAGACAGGGGAAGTCGATACTAAGTACCGCATACTGCCCGCGTCCATGCTGCTGGGCTCAGTGTCTGCCTACTCAATGGCAGAGGCGCACCACAAACACCTTGGCTACCTGGTCGGACTTGGAGTTTTGTTCGCGGGTTGTCTAGCGCCGTTCTGCGGCCTGACGGTGGTGGCTTTGATCACCAAGACCAGCGAGCAATTTTCCCGCCAAGTCATTACCCCCTAGCGACCGTCGGCTTCGCACTGCACGCCTGCCTGTACGTACCGCTGTATAGTCTTTCCAAGCGCTACCCGCAAAATCTGCAAGCAGCACATACCTCGCTGATTGTCGGTACCGACGATCTAACTCACGAGCTTGCGGACAAGCTGGTTCAAAAAAGAAACGAACCGTTTTCGATCTGGTGGCAGCACAAGACGCCYTCTTGCCGAGCAACGGTTTGTATCCCGTCATTGGCGCCTCGCCCACCTTCGCGACCTAATCGCAACTCATAAAATCCGGCGTCTTTACATAAACATTCCCACTGACAGAAGCCGAACAAACCGAACGCCAGTAAGTCGAACTACCGGACTCGAGTGTCGACGTCATCTGGACTCCTGAACTGCGAAGTCTGATTCTGCTCTAACATTCGGTATCCGAGATCGAAGGCCTGCCCACAGTTCAACTGAACGAAAGTCCTCTGACATTCTACTCGACTGCAGCATTCTCCAAAGCAATGTTGGATCGCACGGGCGCGCTGATCATCATCCTGCTCAACCCCGTATTGCTGCCTATCGCCCTCGCCGTGAAGCTGTCATCGCCCGGTCAGGTGCTCTTCAAGCAAAAACGCCATGGCTGAAATGGCAAAATCATCAAGGTCTGGAAGTTTCGCTCCATACGCATGGACGACGACCAAGAAGTCAAACATGCCAGCCGTAACGCCCCTGCATCCCCGGAGTTGGGTGTTTTATCGGGAGCATCTCCATCGATGAATTGCCACAGCTATTCACTTCCCTGTAAGACCGCATGCTAGTCGGGCCGCCCCTCACGCCCTGAACCATAACGATTACCACGCCGGCAAGATCAATGCCTACATCGCCCGACATCGAATCAAACCGGGGGATTACCAGCCTGGCACAGATTCAGTGGTTACAGGTGCGGGACGTAAACGCCCGACAAGATGGAAAAGCGTGTCGAACTTGATCTGACCTATATCAACAACTGGTCACCGTTGCTGAACATAAAAATTTTGATCAAAACGCCGCTCACGTTGCTATCAAAAACATTTATTAAGGGCGCTTTAAGAGCGGCTTTCTGGCGATGCACTGCTCTAGATGGCAATGCACTTAAATTTATTTGACGTTTTCCATCCGCAACACGTAAAA
>NZ_JBFUKU010000308.1:0-6033 GCF_056400685.1 Pseudomonas sp. P5_A12
ACATGGGCCTGCTCGGCATTACCGTGCCGGAAGAGTACGGCGGCGCTGGCCTGGGTTACCTGGCCCACGTCGTGGCCATGGAAGAAATCAGCCGTGGTTCGGCATCGGTTGCCTTGTCCTACGGCGCTCACTCCAACCTCTGCGTCAACCAGATCAACCGTAACGGCAACCACGAACAGAAAAGCAAATACCTGCCGAAACTGATCAGCGGCGAGCACATCGGCGCCTTGGCCATGAGCGAACCGAATGCCGGTTCCGACGTGGTCTCGATGAAGCTGCGTGCCGATAAACGCGGCGATCACTACGTGCTCAACGGCAGCAAGACCTGGATCACCAACGGCCCTGACGCCAACACCTACGTGATCTACGCCAAGACTGACCTGGAAAAAGGCCCGCACGGCATCACCGCATTCATCGTTGAACGCGACTGGAAAGGCTTCAGCCGCAGCAACAAGTTCGACAAGCTCGGCATGCGCGGTTCCAACACCTGCGAGCTGTTCTTCGACGATGTGGAAGTGCCGGAAGAAAACATTCTCGGCGTGCTCAACGGTGGCGTGAAAGTGTTGATGAGCGGCCTCGACTACGAGCGCGTTGTCCTCTCCGGCGGCCCGACCGGGATCATGCAGGCGTGCATGGACTTGATCGTTCCGTACATTCATGACCGCAAGCAATTCGGCCAAAGCATCGGCGAGTTCCAGCTGATCCAGGGCAAAGTTGCCGACATGTACACCCAACTCAACGCCAGCCGCGCTTATCTCTACGCGGTGGCACAGGCCTGCGAACGTGGCGAAACCACGCGCAAGGACGCGGCCGGCGTGATCCTGTACAGCGCCGAACGCGCCACGCAAATGGCCCTCGACGCGATCCAGATTCTGGGCGGCAACGGCTACATCAACGAATTCCCGGCCGGTCGCCTGCTGCGTGACGCGAAGCTGTACGAAATCGGCGCCGGCACCAGTGAGATCCGCCGCATGCTGATCGGTCGCGAACTGTTTAACGAAACCCGCTAATCGGAGCTGTCCATGGCTATCCTGCATACCCAGCTCAACCCTCGTTCGGCGGAGTTCGCCGCCAACAGCGCGGCGATGCTCAAACAGGTCGACGACCTGCACACCCTGCTCGCCCAAGTGCAGCTCGGTGGCGGCCCGAAGGCTCAAGAACGCCACACCTCGCGAGGCAAACTGCTGCCCCGCGAGAGGATCAATCGTCTGCTCGATCCGGGTTCGCCGTTTCTGGAAATCAGCCAACTGGCAGCCTATGAGGTTTATGGTGAAGACGTTCCGGCCGCTGGCGTGATTGCCGGGATCGGCCGCGTGGAAGGCGTCGAATGCATGATCGTCGCCAACGACGCCACGGTGAAAGGTGGTTCGTACTACCCGCTGACGGTGAAGAAACACCTGCGCGCCCAGACCATCGCCCAGCAGAACCGCCTGCCGTGCATCTATCTGGTGGACTCCGGAGGCGCCAACCTGCCGCGTCAGGATGAAGTGTTCCCGGATCGCGAGCACTTCGGGCGGATCTTCTTCAATCAGGCCAACATGAGCGCCATGGGCATTCCGCAAATCGCGGTGGTGATGGGCTCGTGCACGGCCGGTGGTGCCTATGTGCCCGCGATGGCTGACGAAGCGATCATGGTGCGCCAGCAAGCGACGATTTTCCTCGCCGGCCCGCCGCTGGTGAAAGCCGCGACCGGTGAAGTGGTCAGCGCCGAAGACTTGGGCGGGGCCGATGTGCACTGCAAGATTTCCGGGGTCGCCGACCATTACGCCGAGAGCGATGAACACGCCTTGGCCATTGCCCGACGCAGCGTTGCCAACCTCAACTGGCGCAAGCTCGGCGAGTTGCAACAACGCACGCCGATTGCGCCGCTGTACAGCAGCGACGAGTTGTACGGCGTGGTCTCTGCGGACGCCAAGCAACCGTTCGATGTGCGCGAAGTCATCGCGCGTCTGGTCGACGGTTCAGTGTTCGATGAATTCAAAGCGCTGTTCGGGACCACGCTGGTGTGCGGCTTCGCCCACTTGCACGGCTACCCGATCGCGATCCTCGCCAACAACGGCATCCTGTTCGCCGAAGCCGCGCAGAAAGGCGCGCACTTTATCGAACTGGCCTGCCAGCGCGGCATCCCGCTGCTGTTCCTGCARAACATCACCGGCTTCATGGTCGGCCAGAAGTACGAGGCCGGCGGCATCGCCAAGCACGGCGCGAAGCTGGTGACCGCCGTGGCGTGCGCCAAGGTGCCGAAATTCACCGTGATCATCGGCGGCAGTTTTGGTGCCGGTAACTACGGCATGTGCGGTCGGGCTTACGACCCGCGCTTCCTGTGGATGTGGCCAAACGCACGCATCGGTGTGATGGGTGCCGAGCAAGCCGCGGGCGTGTTGGTGCAGGTCAAACGCGAGCAGGCCGAGCGCAGTGGCCAAGGCTTCAGCGCCGAGCAGGAAACCGAGATCAAGCAACCGATCCTCGATCAATACGAAGAACAGGGGCACCCCTACTACTCCAGCGCACGGCTATGGGACGACGGCGTCATCGACCCGGCGCAAACCCGCGATGTGCTGGCCCTGGCCTTGTCCGCGTCGTTGAACGCGCCTATCGAACCGAGCCGCTTCGGCGTGTTCCGGATGTGATCGGGAGAAAATCATGAGCGACTTCAAGACCCTCGAACTGCTGACCGACCCACGGGGTTTCGCCACCCTGTGGCTCAGCCGTGAAGAAAAGAACAACGCGTTCAACGCCGAAATGATCCGCGAACTGATTCTCGCGCTGGACGCCGTGGCGAGCGACACCAGCCTGCGCTTTTTGCTGGTGCGTGGACGCGGCAAACATTTCAGCGCTGGCGCGGACCTGGCGTGGATGCAGCAATCAGCCGAACTTGATTACGGCACCAACCTCGACGACGCCCGGGAACTGGCGGAGTTGATGTACAACCTCGCCAAGTTGAAAGTCCCGACCCTGGCCGTGGTCCAAGGCGCGGCCTTCGGTGGTGCGCTGGGCCTGATCAGTTGCTGCGACATGGCCATTGGCGCCGACGACGCGCAGTTCTGCCTGTCGGAAGTGCGCATCGGCCTGGCGCCAGCGGTGATCAGCCCGTTCGTGGTTCAGGCCATCGGTGAACGCGCGGCACGCCGTTATGCACTGACTGCCGAACGTTTCGGCGGGCAACGGGCGCAGGAAATCGGTTTGTTGTCGGAAAGCTATCCAGCCGCCGAACTGGAGCAAAAAGTCGAACAGTGGATCGACAACCTGCTGCTCAATAGCCCAGCCGCGATGCGCGTCAGCAAGGATTTGCTGCGCGAAGTGAGCCATGGCGCGTTGACCCCGGCACTGCGCCGTTACACCGAAAACGCTATCGCCCGCATCCGCGTCAGCCCTGAAGGTCAAGAAGGCCTGCGCGCCTTTTTGCAAAAGCGTCCGCCAAGTTGGCAAGCCCCCACCACCAAGGAGCCGCGTTGATGAGCGCACCTGTTCTCACCACCTTGCTGGTGGCCAACCGTGGCGAAATCGCCTGCCGGGTCATGCGTACCGCCAAAGCCCTGGGCCTGACCACCGTGGCCGTACACAGCGCCACTGACCGTGAAGCGCGCCACAGCCGAGAAGCGGATATCCGCGTCAACCTCGGTGGCAGCAAAGCCGCCGACAGCTACCTGCAAATCGACAAACTGATTGCGGCAGCCAAGGCCAGTGGCGCTCAGGCGATCCATCCGGGTTACGGCTTTTTGTCGGAGAACGCCGGGTTCGCCCGTGCGATTGAAGACGCCGGTCTGATCTTCCTCGGCCCGCCCGCCTCGGCCATCGATGCCATGGGCAGCAAATCCGCCGCCAAAGCGCTGATGGAAACCGCCGGCGTGCCGTTGGTGCCGGGTTATCACGGCGAAGCTCAAGACTTTGACACTTTCCGCGATGCCTGTGAGCGTATCGGCTATCCGGTGTTGCTCAAGGCCACCGCCGGCGGTGGCGGCAAAGGCATGAAAGTGGTCGAGGACGTCAGCCAGTTGGCCGAAGCCCTGGCCTCGGCCCAGCGTGAAGCGAAATCCTCCTTCGGCGATTCACGGATGCTGGTGGAGAAGTACCTGCTCAAACCACGCCACGTGGAAATCCAGGTGTTCGCGGACCAGCATGGCAATTGCCTGTACCTGAACGAACGTGACTGCTCGATCCAGCGTCGCCACCAGAAAGTCGTTGAGGAAGCACCCGCGCCAGGCTTGAGCCCGGAGCTGCGTCGTGCCATGGGCGAAGCCGCTGTTCGCTCGGCACAAGCCATCGGTTATGTCGGCGCCGGCACTGTGGAGTTTTTGCTGGATTCGCGCGGTGAGTTCTTCTTTATGGAAATGAACACGCGCCTGCAGGTTGAGCACCCAGTCACCGAAGCCATTACTGGCCTCGACCTGGTGGCCTGGCAGATCCGCGTAGCCCGTGGCGAAGCGCTGCCGATGACCCAGGCCGAGGTTCCACTGATCGGTCACGCGATTGAAGTGCGCCTGTATGCAGAGGACCCGGCCAATGATTTCCTGCCGGCCACCGGGCGCCTGGAACTGTATCGTGAATCAGCCGAAGGCCCGGGACGTCGGGTCGACAGCGGCGTTGAAGAAGGCGATGAAATTTCGCCGTTCTACGACCCGATGCTGGGCAAGTTGATTGCCTGGGGCGAAGACCGTGAACAGGCGCGCTTGCGGTTGCTGAGCATGCTCGATGAGTTCGCGATTGGCGGGCTCAAGACCAACATCAACTTCCTGCGCCGGATCATCGCGCACCCCGCGTTTGCCGCGGCAGAACTGGACACCGGGTTTATCCCGCGTTTTCAGGAGCAGTTATTGCCAGCGCCTTCGGACCTCAGTGACGGGTTTTGGCAAGCCGCCGCTCAGGCCGTTGCCCAGAGCCAACAAGACTCACCGCGTGCAGATGACGCGAGTTCGCCATGGGCGATCGGCAATGGTTTCCGTGCCGGATTGCCAAAAGAAATCACCCTGCACTTGAGCTGTGAAGGCCAGGACCGCGCGCTGACCCTGGGCGACATCCGCACGGCCCACCTTCAAGGTGAGCAATTGCTGACCGAGCACAACGGCGTACGTCGTCAGCATCGGGCAATCCGCCGTGGCGATTTTGTCTATCTGCAATGGGAAGGTGAACTGCGCCGCATCGAATCCTATGACCCGATCAGCGCCGTCGAAGCCAGCCACAGCCATCACGGTGGGCTCACCGCTCCAATGAACGGGAGCATCGTGCGAGTGCTGGTGGAGGCCGGGCAAACGGTCGAAGCCGGGGCGCAATTGGTGGTGCTGGAAGCGATGAAAATGGAGCACAGCATTCGTGCGCCCCACGCGGGCGTGATCAAGGCGCTGTATTGCCAGGAAGGCGAAATGGTCAGCGAAGGCAGTGCGTTGGTCGAGCTGGAAGAGGCGTGAAATGAAGATCGGTCCTACGTTTTACGAGGACCGATCTGATTAGAATTTGGCCGTTGCCTGAACCACTACACCGAGAATTCGACATTCATCGGTGTAAAGGGCTTTCGGATACGTCGGATTGAGCGGGACCAGGTAACGCTGCCCGCCCTCTTCGATCAGCTTGCGAAAAGTCGCCTCGGTGCTGTCCTTCCACTGCGCGATCACCAGCTTTCCAGGTTCCGGCACAATCGCCGGATCCACCAGAATCATCATGCCCTCGGCGATGCTCACGCCCGTGGGTGCGGTCATCGCATCACCCACCACCACCAGCCAGAACGCCGCGCCCTGGGCGTGGTAATCGGTCAGCTCGAAACGCGGTTTACCGTAGACCGATAACTCACCGTCACGCACTTGCGCGGGCTCTCGCCAGTCACTGACCGGGTAACGGAAGTACGGGTTGTACTCGTGGGCCAGGCAAGGCTCGTCGTCTTGCAAGACCAGACGCTCGCGAATCACCGTCGCGACTTCCAGAAAATCCATCCCGAGCGCGCGCAAGACACGATTCATGTCTTCGATGCTCGGCTGACGGCGTTTATTCAGCCAGTGACCCACGCCACCCTGGGACATCCCGAGGCGGTCGGCGAGGACC
>NZ_JBFUKU010000309.1:0-6011 GCF_056400685.1 Pseudomonas sp. P5_A12
GCTTCGGGCGACGCCCGCTGATCCTGCTATGTGTCGCAATCGCGGGGCTCGGCATGTTGGCGTCATCCAAGGCGACGTCCCCCGAAATGTTGGGCGTGCTGCGTCTGATCACGGGACTCGGCATCGGTGGAATCCTGGCCAGCAGCTACGTTGTCGCTGGTGAGTATGCAAACAAGAAGTGGCGCGGTCTGGCCATCAGTCTGCAATCCACGGCCTACGCACTGGGCGCAACGATAGGGGGCATCATCGCGGCGCAGATCATCCCTTCCATGGGGTGGCGTTCGGTGTTCTTTTACGGTGGCGTAACAACGTTGCTGATCCTTCCKATCCTCGCTCTCTGGTTGCCCGAGTCCCTGGCATTCCTGCTGTCTCGCCAACCCCGGAACGCGCTGAAACGTATCAATACTCTGCTGCAACGCGTCGCGGTCGCTTCCGTCGATCAGTTGCCCGAGGTGCGGCAGGACGCCCGCAAACCTCTAAGAGAGACGTTCGCCGAGCTCTTCTCGCCAGCCTTGCTCCGTTCAACCTTGCTCATCTGGATCGCCTTCTTCCTGGTGATGTTCGGTTTCTACTTCGTAATGAGTTGGACTCCAAGGCTGCTGGTTTCAGCAGGCCTATCGAACCAACAAGGCATCACCGGAGGTGTAATGCTGAACATCGGCGGCATTCTCGGCACGTCGCTGATCGGCTTGCTGGCATCGCGCTTTCGTCTGTCCCGGGTGCTGATGGCCTACCTTCTGATCAACGCGGTACTCCTGGCAGTGTTCGTGCAGTTCACTACCGTCCCGAACCTGGCCTTCGCCTTGGTGCTGCTGATCGGAATATTCGTCAACGGCTGCGTTGCCGGGCTCTATGCCCTGACCCCGACCATCTACGACGCCACCCAGCGTGTCACTGGCCTGGGTTGGGGTATTGGCATCGGCCGCGCCGGGGCGATTCTGTCGCCATTGGTGGCTGGCCGGTTGATTGATGCCCAGTGGCAGCCCGCCGACCTTTACCTGCTGTTTGCCTTGTCTTTCGTCTTCGCTGCCCTCGTCGTCTGGCTATTGAAGCCGCAGCGACTACTGCACCTGAGCAGCACCTCCAACGCCTGATCCGGCGCCCCCTATAAGAACAAGACCTGGACACATCACATGCAAAACAGAATTGAATGCCCATGGCTCTATTGCCTGGGCATGGCGACAGCCTGCGCCTCTTCCACCGCCTACGCAGGGTTTGTGGACGACAGCAGCGTTACCCTGACTGCACGCAACTACTATCTGGATCGGGATTACAAAAATGACACGCCTTATTCGGCTGCTCGCGAATGGGCCCAGGGCTTTATCCTCAGGGCCAACTCCGGCTACACGGAAGGAACCGTTGGCTTCGGCCTGGATCTCACGGGCATGCTAGGACTCAAGCTGGACTCAGCGCCCGATCGCACTGGTACCCAGCTCCTGCCCTTCAACCCACAGACCCGTGAAGCCGACGACGATTATTCAGAGTTGGGAGTGGCGCTCAAGACGAAGATCTCGAAGACCCGGCTATCCGTGGGGACGCAGTTCCCAATTCTGCCGGTGATCACAGCGAGCCATGCACGTCTACTTCCGCAATCCTTTCGCGGCGCCTATGCAATTTCCGATGACATCGACAACCTGACGCTGCACACAGGACGCATGGATCGAGTGAACCTGCGGGATTCCACTGACTATCAGGCAATATCGGTGGCGTCGCCCAACGGTCGGTTCAAGAAGGGAGCCAGCTCCGAGCGTTTTGACTTCATCGGCGGCGACTATCATTGGTCCGACGCCTTGACGCTTCGCTATTTTCACGCCGAACTGAAGGATATATACACTCAGGACTTTGCGGGAGGCATCTACCTGCTCCCCCTCGGCCCCGGCAGACTGAAAACAGATGTGCGGGTCTTCAACAGTCGGGATAACGGCCGGGCAGAAGCCGGCAACGTAGACAACCTGAACGCAGGCGCCATGTTCAGCTACCAGATCGCAACCCACACCTTAGGCCTGGGTTACATGTACCAGACAGGCGACACGGCATTGCCTTACATTGCTGGCGGGGAGCCGGCAGTGCTCAGCGATGGCACTTTAAGTGCTGACTTCGTGAATCCGAAAGAACGGACCTGGGTGGCGCGCTACGACTACAACTTCGCCGCTGTCGGTCTACCGGGGCTCACCGGCATGGTCCGCTACTTGAGAGGTACCAACATCGACTTGCCGCAGCTGGGGGGAAGCGACCTGACGGAATCGTCAAAAGACCTGGAATTGGCCTACGTCATTCAATCAGGCCCGGCAAAGGGCCTCGGTCTGCGCTTGCGCAATGCGTTCTATCGCAATGAGCAAAGCTCAACTTCGACATTCCGAAGTGACAACGAAACCCGGATCAACATCGACTACACACTCAAGGTCTGGTAACTGACGGAACCTGCGGCGGGTACGCCCGTCGCGTCGTTCGTCATGCAATGAGGGCTGTAGCTGCCCTGTCTGGCCTGCGGCAAAATTTCTGCATTGGCCAGCAGGGAAGCACTGCAGTTATGCCCTGAATAATCAGGCCGGTTTACTCCAGCTACAATCACCACGCATACCTCTATGCCGACGCCTTTCGGAGCGGCGTTCGTCTGCACGCCTACACTGCCATCGTTAACCTGACGGATTCCCTGAGAACGGAGTAACGGATGCTTTATTTTCAGCAAATGTTGGGCACCGCCGTGTTTGCCATTACCGGGGTACTGGCTATCCATAAGGCAGGGGTCGATGTGTTCGGCGCTGTGGTACTTGGCATCATCACCGCTATTGGCGGGGGGACCATTCGCGACCTGTTGCTCGATCAGCCGATTTTCTGGATTGCGGACTTCAACTACATCTGGGTCGCCTTGATTGCAGGCCTGCTGGCATTTTTTCTTACCCAGAAATTCCAACAACGCTATCAACTGTTGCTGTACCTCGATGGTTTTGCGGCCGCACTGTTCGCAATTGTCGCTACCGAGAAAGTGCTGGGAATGCATCTTGCCGCACCCTTCGCCGTGATGATGGGCGTGCTGACCAGTATTGGAGGCGGTATCGCCCGCGATGTGCTGGCCCGGAGAGCCTCGTTGTTGATGTCACGTGAGATCTACGCCACACCAATTCTGCTCGGGTGCACCCTCTATGTCTTATTGCGCGATGTGTTCCCGACAATCCAGTTCGCCGGTTGGATTGCCTTGATATTCACCTCAGGCTTCAGGTTTCTCGCTATTTACAAGGAGCTGCAAATGCCGGCGTTTCTATCCACCGGGCAGGGTTAAGGTTGGTCATTCCTTATCCGGGGGCCTGCTATAGTCAGGCTTAGTGACAAGGCAAACGTTGCTGGTAAAAAACAATCCACTCTGGAGCTTGGTTATGCGAATCATTGCGACCCTTGTGTGCACCTTTCTGCTGTCCCTGGCTTTGCCATCGCTGTCCTTTGCCGCAAATTGCGAAAACGCGGGCAGTTCAAAAGGCGCCAAAAACTGTGTGAAATATAACAACAATCAAAATGGCAATGGCAATAGCGGCAAAGGCAATTGCAATGGAAATGGCAATTGCGGCGACAAGGCCAAAGACAAGGCCAAAGACTATGATGATGATCACGCGGTCGAGTGCAGGGATATCAGTAGCATTACCCTGCGCCGTCAATGCCTTGAAAGGCGCAGATGAATGACGGATGCCGTTGGTGCGTTTTTTCCGGCGAACGAATCTGTTCGCCCTTCCCCTTCAGTTTCACCGCAAAACCCGGGTTGGCGTAAAACGACCTAGATCACAGCGCAAATTAGGTGGATCCTCTCGCTCGCCCGCAGGCTCTGTCACTGGCTGGGCGTCAGGGTAAGCCTGCATTGGCTGAAAATTGAATTGCCGGAGTTGTTATGCGTTGTTTTGAACTGATTTCTCATCAAATCCGTGACTACACTGAGCCGAGTACATCGCTTGTACCAGGAGGGGGCGGTCATGCTTGATTACTTCGCTTTAGGCCTATTGTTCTTTGTCGGCCTTGTCCTGTTCTACGGGATCATCGCGTTACACGACATTCCTTATGAAATTGCCGTACACCGCAATCACCCGCATCAGGATGCTATCCATGCAACCGGTTGGGTCAGTTTGTTCACCCTGCATGCGCTTTGGCCATTTCTGTGGATATGGGCGATGGCATACCGGGAAGACCGGGGTTGGGGATTTGGTGATGGTCAGTCACCGCAGGTTCATGTCGCTCATCTGGAGCAACAGGTTGCTGACCTGCAAAATCGTATAGAACGGCTGGAAGGGGCTACCGGCACTGCACGGGACAAACCAGCGTCAGACAATCGCAGTGAGGAAATCTAAGCCATGGATCTTCTGCTCATTTTGACCTATGCAGCCATCTGCGTTGCCATCTTCAAAATTTTCCGCATACCGCTGAACAAATGGACGGTTCCAACCGCAGTGCTCGGTGGGATCCTGATTGTCGGCGCCTTGATCTTCACGATGAACTACAACCATCCTTACTCCGAGGTTGCGCGCACTTACTTCGTCTCCGTACCGGTGGTTCCAGTGGTCACTGGCCTGGTGATCGACGTGCCGGTCAAGGGTAACGAGCCTCTCGAAAAAGGCGATGTGCTGTTTCGTATCGACCCTGCCCCGTTCGAGTACCGGGTCAGGTCCATCAAGGCACAGTTGGTCTCGGCTAAAGCTGATCGTGCTCGAATCACTGAACTGATCAAGCGCAACTTTGGAACCCAGCGTGAATTGGACGTCGTCATTGCTCGTTCCGACGACTTGCAGGCCCAACTGGATAATGCTCAGTATGAACTGGACAACACCACCGTTCGCGCGCCTGGCAAGGGTTTCGTGACCCATGTTTCCTTGCGTCCGGGAATAATGGCTACCAAGTTCCCCTTGCGTCCGACCATGGTGTTCATTCCGCAAGAGGGACACTACCTTGCCGCGTGGATGCGTCAAGAGAGTCTGTTGCGCTTGTCGGTCGGCGATGAAGCTGAAGTGGCCTTCGACGGCATTCCCGGCAGAGTGTTCGAAGGACGGGTCAAAAGCGTCATTTCCGTCATCGGAGAAGGACAAATACAGCCCTCCGGAACGCTGCTGAGCTTCACCGGCTCACCGCCGGCAGGCCGGGTTCCGGTCACTATTGAAATCACCGACCCCGACTATGCCCAATTCAGCAACCAGATGCCCGGCGGCGCGTATGGGCAGGCGGCGATTTACAGCCAGCATTTCCACCATATCGCCATGATGCGAAAAATCCTGCTGCGCATGGCTGCCTGGATGAACTACATCTTTCCATTCCATTAATAACTGGCTGACGCCCTCTTCAATCGGGGGCGTCACCCCTCCTCTGTCCACCCCGGACCGACTGGACCTTTCTTTTGAGTGACGTGCACATATTGGGGCGCAAACCTGGCACCAACATCTATCGCCCGCGTTCCGCCGAGACTGTCGACGATGCTGCGGCCTGAAGGTCGCATCTGGAGCAGGCCCTTGCGCATTATCAGAGGCAGCACCCATCGGCAGTGAATTTCCCACGCTGCCCGGCAGGTGGGTGACTTGCATCAGCTTGCCCTTGAAAAATTGAACTACCCTTTACTCGCAAGCCGTAGCGGTAATTACAAACCGGTGCGCACCGCATTCAAAGCCACCCTGAGGTTGAAGTATTACGATGAAAAAACATGATCGTGAAATAGCCGACTCCGCGGACAAAAAAGCCGACGGGCTTAGCCGCAAAGACTACGAAGCCCAGCTGAAGAACCTGCACGTCGAGATGGTCAAGTTGCAGCAGTGGGTTGTCGCAACCGGGGCCAAGGTCGTGGTGGTTTTCGAAGGCCGCGATGGCGCTGGCAAGGGTGGCACCATCAAGGCACTGACCGAGCGCGTCAGCCCGCGGGTGTTTCGTGTGGTGGCGTTGCCGGCACCGTCCGAGCGAGAAAAAAGCCAGATGTACCTGCAGCGCTACATGCCCCACTTCCCGGCGGCTGGCGAGGTCGTGATCTTCGACCGCAGCTGGTACAACCG
>NZ_JBFUKU010000310.1:0-5991 GCF_056400685.1 Pseudomonas sp. P5_A12
CGCTGGGTGTCACGCTCATCGCGAACACGTATCTCATCTAGCAGACTCGACAGACTAACACCATCGACTTTGCCCTTCAACTGCAAGTATCGACGGCGCGCCGGGTGGCAAGCCGAAACCGAGGAAATCCAGCGCAGTCAGGGTGCCGATCGCGCCGGTCAGGATGAACGGCATGAACGTCATGGTCGAGACCATGGCGTTGGGCAGGATGTGGCGGAACATGATCGCACCGTTCTGCATCCCCAATGCCCGCGCCGCGCGTACGTATTCAAGGTTGCGGCCACGCAGGAACTCGGCACGCACCACGTCCACCAGGCTCATCCACGAAAACAGCAGCATGATCCCCAGCAGCCACCAGAAGTTCGGCTGCACGAAGCTGGCCAGGATGATCAGCAGGTACAGCACCGGCAAGCCGGACCAGATTTCCAGAAAACGTTGCCCGGCCAGGTCCACCCAGCCGCCATAGAAACCCTGCAAGGCCCCGGCAATCACGCCGATGATCGAGCTGAGAATGGTCAGGGTGAGGGCAAACAACACCGAAATTCGGAAACCGTAAATCACCCGCGCCAGCACGTCACGGCCCTGATCGTCGGTGCCGAGCAGGTTTTCCATCGACGGTGGCGCCGGGGCCGGGACTTTCAGGTCGTAGTTGATGCTTTGGTAACTGTAGGGAATTGGCGCCCAAAGTACCCAGGCATCCTTGGCCTTGAGCAGTTCGCGGATGTACGGGCTCTTGTAATTGGCTTCCAGCGGGAATTCGCCGCCGAAAGTGGTTTCCGGGTAGCGCTTGAGTACCGGGAAGTACCAGCTGTTGTCGTAATGCACCACCAGCGGTTTGTCGTTGGCGATCAGTTCGGCACCGAGGCTCAGGCCGAATAACAGCAGAAACAGCCACAGCGACCACCAGCCGCGTTTGTTGGCCTTGAACAGTTCGAAACGACGCCGATTCAGCGGGGACAGGTTCATCTCAATGCTCCCGGCTTTCGAAGTCGATGCGCGGATCGACAAAGGTGTAAGTGAGGTCGCCGATCAGTTTCACCACCAGGCCCAGCAAGGTGAAGATAAACAGCGTGCCAAACACCACCGGATAATCGCGGTTGATCGCCGCTTCAAAGCTCATCAAGCCGAGACCGTCGAGGGAGAAGATCACTTCTACCAGCAATGAGCCGGTAAAGAAGATGCCGATGAACGCTGACGGGAATCCGGCGATCACCAGCAGCATGGCGTTGCGGAACACATGGCCGTAAAGCACACGGTGACGGGTCAGGCCCTTGGCTTTGGCGGTGACCACGTACTGTTTGTTGATCTCGTCGAGGAAGCTGTTTTTGGTCAGCAGGGTCATGGTCGCGAAGTTGCCGATCACCAGCGCCGTCACCGGYAGGGCCAGGTGCCAGAAGTAATCGAGGATTTTTCCGCCCATGCTCAGTTCGTCGAAATTGTTCGACGTCAGCCCGCGCAACGGGAACCAGTCCAGATAGCTGCCGCCGGCAAACACCACGATCAGCAGGATCGCAAACAGGAACGCCGGGATCGCGTAGCCGACGATGATCGCCGAACTGGTCCAGACATCGAAGTGGCTGCCGTGTCGCGTGGCCTTGGCGATCCCCAGCGGAATCGACACCAGGTACATGATCAGCGTGCTCCACAACCCGAGGGAGATCGACACCGGCATCTTTTCCTTGATCAGGTCGATGACCTTGGCATCGCGAAAGAAACTGTCGCCGAAGTCCAGGGACGCATAGTTCTTGACCATGATCCACAAGCGTTCCGGTGCCGACTTGTCGAAGCCGTACATGTGCTCGATTTCCTTGACCAGCGCCGGGTCCAGGCCTTGGGCTCCGCGATAGGCGGAGCCGGCCACCGACACTTCGGCACCGCCGCCGGCGATGCGACTGGTGGCGCCCTCGAAACCTTCGAGCTTGGCGATCATCTGCTCTACCGGGCCGCCGGGAGCGGCCTGGATGATCACGAAGTTGATCAGCAAAATGCCGAACAAGGTCGGAATGATCAGCAGCAGTCGCCGAAAAATATACGCCAGCATCTGATTACTCCGTGCCCGCGGGGGTGGCTTGCAGGATGGTTTCGACTTCTATCGCAGGCTTCGCGTCAGGCTTGATCCACCAAGTGTTTGTGCCGATGTCGTACAGGGGTGAGATTTTCGGATGGCCGATGTGGTTCCAATACGCCACGCGCCAGGTCTTGATGTGCCAGTTGGGGATCACGTAATAACCCCATTGCAGCACGCGGTCCAGTGCACGGGCATGCGCCACCAGGCTTTTGCGTGAATCGGCGTTGATCAGTTGCTCGACCAGTTGGTCAACCACCGGATCTTTCAGGCCCATGGAATTGCGGCTGCCGGGTTTGTCGGCGGCGGCCGACATCCAGAATTCGCGCTGTTCGTTGCCAGGGGAACTGGACTGCGGAAAGCTGCCGACGATCATGTCGAAGTCCCGTGAGCGCACGCGGTTGATGTACTGCGAGACGTCCACCCGGCGGATCACCAGATCGATCCCCAGGTCGCTGAGGTTGCGCTTGAACGGCAGCAGCACCCGCTCGAATTCCGTTTGGGCCAGCAGGAATTCGATTTTCACCGGTTTGCCGGTGGCGTCGACCATTTTGTCATCGACGATCCGCCAGCCGGCCTCTTGCAGCAGTTGATAGGCTTTGCGCTGATGGTCGCGAATCATGCCGCTGGCGTCGGTCACCGGGTTCTGGAACGACTCGCTGAACACCTGCTCGGGGATCTTGCCGCGGAACGGATCGAGGATCGCCAGTTGATCGGCATCCGGCAAGCCGGTGGCGGCCATTTCGGAGTTCTCGAAATAGCTGCGGGTGCGCGCGTAGGCGCTGTTGAACAATTGCTTGTTGGTCCATTCAAAGTCCAGCAGCAACGTAAGAGCCTCACGCACGCGCACGTCCTGGAACAACGGGCGACGCAGGTTGAACACAAACCCCTGCATGCCGGTGGTGTTGCCGTTGGGAATCTCTTCTTTGATCAACCGGCCTTCGGTGACGGCCGGGACGTTGTAGGCATTGGCCCAGTTCTTCGCGGTCATCTCCAGCCAGTAATCGAACTGCCCGGCCTTGAACGCTTCGAGCGCCACGGTGTTGTCGCGGTAGTAATCGGTGGTCATCACGTCGAAGTTGTAGAACCCGCGATTGACCGGCAAGTCCTTGCCCCAGTAATCCTTGACCCGCTCATAGCGAATCGAACGTCCGGCCTTCACTTGACTGACTTTGTACGGGCCACTGCCCAGCGGCATCTCCAGGTTGCCCTTGTTGAAATCGCGGTCGGCCCACCAATGCTTGGGCAACACCGGCAACTGGCCGAGGATCAGCGGCAACTCACGGTTGTTGTTGTGCTTGAACTTGAACAGCACGGTCAGCGGGTCTTCGGCGATCGCTTCCTCGACGTCGTTGTAGTAAGCGCGGTAGAGCGGCGCGCCGTCCTTGGTCAGCATCTGGAAGCTGAACACCACGTCTTCGGCACGAATCGGATGGCCATCGTGGAAGCGCGCTTCAGGGCGCAGGTAGAAACGCACCCAGCTGTTGTCCGGGGCTTTCTCGATCTTGCCGGCCACCAGGCCATATTCGGTGAACGGCTCGTCCAGTCCTTGTCTGGCGAGGGTGTCGTAGATGATGCCGATGTCGTCGGCCGGAACACCCTTGCTGATAAACGGATTGAGGCTGTCGAAGCCACCGAAGCCGGCCTGGCGAAAGATCCCGCCCTTGGGCGCATCCGGGTTCACGTAGTCGAAATGTTTAAAGTCCGCGGGGTACTTTGGCGGTTCGTTGTAGAGGGTCAGGGCGTGTTGCGGAGCGGCACAGGCCAGCCCGGCGAACAACAGACCGCTGGCCTGCAACAGCAGGGCGCGTACGGGTTTCATCGATCTTTCTCCGAAGACTTCAGCCACCACGCGCTCAGGCCCAGGGTGTAGGGCGGCGTGGTGACAAAGGCCAACCGGTTACGGTAGGCCAGGCGGTGATAATTGAGGTACCAGTTGGGAATGCTGTAGTGCTGCCACAGCAACACGCGGTCGAGGGCTTTGCCGGCGGCGACTTGTTCGTCGCGGCTCTGGGCGGCGAGCAGTTGTTCGAGTAAATGGTCGACCACCGGGTTGGCGATGCCGGCGTAGTTTTTACTGCCCTTGATCCCGACCTGGCTGGAATGAAAATACTGCCACTGCTCCAGGCCCGGGCTGAGGGTCTGGTTGAGCGTCATCAAAATCATGTCGAAGTCGAACTGATCGAGGCGCTGCTTGTACTGGGCGCGGTCGACGGTGCGCAGTCGCGCGTCGATGCCAATACTGGCGAGGTTCTCGACGTAGGGCTGGAGGATGCGTTCCAGGTTCGGGTTGACCAGCAGGATCTCGAATCGCAGTGGTTGCCCGACAGCGTTCTGTACGCGCTGGCCATTGAGCTTCCAGCCAGCCTCAGCGAGCAGTCCAAGGGCTTTTCGCAGGGTTTCTCGGGGAATGCCGCGGCCGTCGGTTTGCGGCAGGCTGAACGGCTCGGTGAAGAGTCTGGCGGGCAACTGTTCGCGATACGGCTTGAGCATCAGCCATTCATGACCGACGGGCAGGCCGGTGGCAGAGAATTCGCTGTTGGGGTAATAACTCAGGGTGCGTTTGTAGGCGCCGCTGAACAGCGTGCGGTTGGTCCACTCGAAGTCGAACATCAGTCCCAGGGCTTCGCGGACTTTGGTCTCGGCAAAGGTCGGGCGCCGGGTGTTCATGAACAGACCCTGGCTCTGAGTCGGGATCTGATGCGCGATCTGCGCCTTGATCACTTCACCGCGTCTTACCGCAGGGAAGTTGTAGCCGTTGTTCCAATTCTTGGCCTGATGTTCGATGTAAACGTCGAACTCGCCAGCCTTGAATGCTTCGAAGGCGACATCGCTGTCACGGTAAAACTCGACCTCCATGCGATCAACGTTGTACTTGCCGCGATTGACCGGCAGATCCTTGCCCCAGTAGTCCTTGACCCGTTCAAAAACAATCTGCCGCCCGGGCGTCACCGAGGTGATGCGATATGGCCCGCTGCCCAGGGGCGGTTCAAAGGTGGTCGCCTTGAAGTCGCGACCTTTCCAATACTGCGCAGACATTACCGGCAATTCGCCCAGGCGCAGGATCAATAGCGGATTGCCGGTGCGCTTGAAGACGAATCGAACGCGATGGGGGCTGAGAATATCGACCCGCGCTACTTCCTGAAGATTGGTCCGGTACTGCGGATGCCCCTCCTTGAGCAACAGGCGGTAGGAGAACGCGACGTCGCGCGCGGTAATGGGTGAGCCATCGTGGAATCGCGCTTCGGGGCGCAGGTTGAACACTACCCAACTGCGGTCGTCGCTGTATTCCACCGACTGGGCGATCAGGCCATAACTGGAAGTCGGCTCGTCGCCGGACGGCGCGTACTGGCCGGTGCCGACCATCAGCGGCTCGTTCAGCTCATTGATCCCGTACTGCAGGAAATTCGGCGTCGAGACCGGGCTTGAGCCTTTGAAGGTATATGGATTGAGCGTATCGAAAGTGCCAAACGCCATCACCCGCAACGTACCGCCCTTGGGCGCTTGCGGGTTGACCCAGTCGAAGTGGGTAAATCGGGCCGGGTAYTTGAGCGTGCCGAACTGCGCATAACCATGGCTTTCGCTGATCGTCGCGCTTGCGGGAGAGCTCAAGGCCAGGCTGATCAGGAGCAGAAGGAGGGGACGCTTCAAGTCAGAGATCCGATCCGGGCGGCTTGGGCTAAGTGGTCCGTACAGTAACAGCTTGTATCGACAGGAAAAAGACAGGGGGTTAATGCGTGGTTAATTGAGCTTGCGCGGCCGTTGTAGCAGCTGGCGAAGCCTGCGTCCGACTGCGTAGCAGTCGTTGATTCAGACGACGCGGTGTTTCAGTAAGACTAATAGCACCGGATTACGACTACTTCGTCCGATCGCGGCCCGAGCCTGACGCAGGCTGCGAGCGGACGCAGCCTCGCGCTGCTCGACAG
>NZ_JBFUKU010000311.1:0-5988 GCF_056400685.1 Pseudomonas sp. P5_A12
CCTCATGGGATAGCGGTACGTCGATGCTGAACATCGAGCCACGTCCCGGCAAGGATTGCACCCGAACCTGATAACCCAGAATCTTGGCAATGCGTTCAACGATGGCCAGCCCCAGGCCCACGCCTTTGCGGTCGGCGGCACGTCCGACGTCGAGCTGGTTGAACTCCAGGAAAATCGAATCCAGTCGGTCCGCAGCGATGCCGCGCCCGGTGTCCCAGACTTCCAGGCGCAGCACCTCGCCGCGCCGTCTTGCCGCCAGCAGGATGCTGCCCTCGTCCGTGTAGCGGCAGGCGTTGCTGAGGAAGTTACGCAGGATGCGCGTCATCAGGCGCAAGTCGGTGCTGATGGCGTAATCGCCCACATGCACGCGCAGGTTCAAGCCTGCCGCTTCGGCGACTGACTGAAACTCCGACACCAGCGGCCCGAGCAATTCGTCGAGACGATAAAGGGCAACGTCCGGTTTGACCGCTGCCTGATCGAGCCGGGAAATATCCAGCAGGTCGGTGAGCAGGTCTTCCGCCCCTTCCAGCGCCTGATGAGTGCGTTCGACCAGAACCTGTTCAACCTCAGGCAGTTTGCGTTCACGCAACGTYGAGATCAGCAAGCGCGCGGCGTTAAGCGGTTGCAGCAAATCGTGACTGGCGGCGGCGAGGTACTTGTCCTTGCTGTGATTGGCGGCCTCGGCGGCGTCGCGGGCATCGCGCAAGGCTTCGGCAATCTGTTTACGCTGGGTGATTTGCTGTTGCAGGTTGCGGTTGGCTTCCAGCAATTCATCGGTGCGTGCAGTGACCCGCTGTTCCAGTTCATCGTTGAGTTGTTGCAGTCGTTGCTGGGCCAGCTTGCGTTCGGTGATGTCAGCGACAAACCCCTCCACCAGGCCTTCCTGGTCGGGTTTGAGCAACAGGTTCATCAACACATCGAGGCTGCTGCCGTCCTTGCGCCGCAACTGGGTTTCATAACCGTGCAGGCTGCGTTGATGTTTGAGGATTTCGCCGATGTTTTCCAGCTCGGCAGCCCCGCCGACAAACAGGTTACTCGCCAGATCGGCCAGCGAAAACAGCACCTCCTGCGGGTCCTGATAACCGAGCATGTGCGCTAACGCCGGGTTGGCAGCACGCATGCCCTCTTGCAGGCTGGCCTGGAAAATCCCCTGCACCGCGTTTTCGAACAGCCATTTGTAGCGATTGCGCTCGGCTTCCAGGTCGTCGAGCCGCGCGGCCAGTTCCGGGTAGTGACTCTTGCGCGCCGAATGGCTGCCTAACCCGAGCAGCCCCGCCAGTGCCCGTTGCTGATCGTCAGAGGGCTTCGCCATAGACGACCTCGACATCACGCTGACTGGATTCGCGCGGATTGGTCAGGATGCACGGGTCGTGCATGGCGTGTTGCGACAGGAACGGAATGTCCGCCGTGCTGACACCATGCAAACCGAGGGTCTCGTGGAAGCCGATCGCGTGTTTGAGGGCGATCAAATGCTCGACCAGCCGCCCGCAAATCTGCCGGTGGTTCAGGCCACGGCAATCGATGCCAAAGGTCTCGGCGATCACTTTGAAGCGATCCGGTGCCGAGCTGTAATTGAACGCCACCACGTGTTCCACCAGCACCGCGTTGCATAAGCCATGGGGCAGATCGAGAAACCCGCCCAGGCTGTGGGACATGGCGTGCACCGCACCGAGGATCGCGTTGGAGAAAGCGAGACCGGCCTGCATGCTGCCGAGCATGATCTTCTCGCGCAGAGCGATGTCCGTCGGGTTAGCGATCATTTGCACCAGGTTGCCATTGATCAACCGCATCGCTTCCAGTGCATGGGGATCGGTCAGGGGCCCGTGGCCCGTGGAGACGAAAGCCTCGATGGCATGCACCAGCGCGTCGATGCCGGTACAGGCCGACAGGAACGGGTCCATGCTCAGGGTCGTTTCCGGGTCGATCAACGACACGTCCGGCACCACCGCTTTGCTGACGATGGAGAACTTCATGCGTTCTTGCTGGTTGGAAATGATCACGAACTGCGAAACATCGGCCGAGGTGCCGGCGGTGGTCGGTATCAGGATCAGGGGCGGGCTGGGCACGCGAATGGTGTCCACGCCTTCGAATTCGAGAATGCTGCGTCCGTGAGCCACGACAATACCGATACCTTTGCCGCAATCCATCGGGCTGCCACCGCCGACTGCGACGATCACATCGCAATGGTTTTCCCGGTACAGCTCGGCGCCGAGCATGACTTCTTCGACCCGTGGGTTAGGCGAGACATCGCTGTACAGGAAATAGTCGATACCCAAGGCTTGCAGGCTGGCCTCGACATCGGCGACCCAACCGGCCGCAATCACCCCGGGGTCACTGACCACCAGGACTTTGCGGGCGCCGAAGGTCTTGGCGTAATTGCCGACGTTGTGCCGGCAACCGGCACCAAAGATGATTTCAGGCGACACGAATTTACGCAGTTGGCTGAGACTCTGGCTCATTGGAAAGCCTGTTTTTATTGTTTTGGAAGGTAAGAACCACACTAAACCATCCGGCTGCGAATGCAATCAGACCAAAGAACACTGCTACCGGAGGCGCACCCGGATTGTGTATTCACCGCCGACCTACTGTGGGAGCGAGCCTGCTCGCGATGAGGCCAGCTCATTCAAAATTGATTTCGACTGACCCACCGCTATCGCGAGCAGGCTCGCTCCCACAAGGGATCGGTGTATGGCGACTATCCACGGTAGATCAGCTGCGAAGCCTTTTCGTTGCGCAACGTCAAGTGTTCCATGCCCTGCCCCGGCGCTTCGGCTTCTTCGCGGGCCTTGAGGATCACGCCGTGGTGCGGTGACTTGCTGCACACCGGGTCGGCATTGGCGGCGTCGCCAGTGAGCATGAACGCCTGACAGCGGCATCCACCCAGATCCTTGTGCTTTTCATCGCACGAGCGGCACGGCTCCTTCATCCAGTCATTACCGCGAAAACGGTTGAAGCCAAACGAGTCCGTCCAGATGTGCTCGACGCTGTGCTCGCGCACGTTGGGAAACTGCACCGGCAACTGTCGGGCACTGTGGCAAGGCAGTGCGGTGCCGTCCGGGGTGATGTCGAGAAACAGATTGGCCCAGCCGTTCATGCAGGTTTTGGGGCGTTCTTCGTAGTAGTCCGGGGTGACGAAGATCAGCTTGCACGGATGGCCCTGGGCCTCAAGCCGCTGGCGATATTCATTTGTGATGCGCTCGGCGCGTTGCAGTTGCTCGCGAGTCGGCAGCAGGCCGACGCGATTGAGTTCGGCCCAGCCGTAGAATTGACACGTGGCCAACTCGACAAAATCCGCTTCCAGTTCCAGGCACAGGTCGATGATCTGCGCGATCTGGTCGATGTTGTGCCGATGGGTCACGAAGTTCAGCACCATGGGGTAACCTTGGGCTTTTACCGCTCGGGCCATGGCCAGCTTCTGTGCAAAGGCCTTGCGCGAGCCGGCGAGCATGTTGTTGACCGCTTCGTCGGCGGCCTGAAAGCTGATCTGGATATGGTCCAGCCCGGCCACCTTGAAGTCGCGGACTTTTTGTTCCGTCAGGCCAATGCCCGAGGTGATCAGGTTGGTGTAGTAGCCCATATCTCGCGCGGCCTTGATCAGTTCGGCCAGGTCCTGTCGCACCAGCGGTTCGCCACCGGAAAAACCCAACTGCGCTGCGCCCATCTCGCGGGCTTCGCGAAACACCCGAATCCATTCTTCAGTACTCAGCTCCTCGCCGTGCCGGGCAAAATCCAATGGGTTGGAGCAATACGGGCATTGCAACGGACACCGATAGGTCAGCTCCGCCAACAGCCACAGCGGTGGGCCGACAGGCGCATCATTCAATCCAGAATTGAGCATGGGCCACCTCCAGAAACGCCAGCACATCCTCGTCGATCCCCGGCACGCCGGGAAAATTCGCGGCCAGTTCCTCAATGATCACCGCGATGCTGCGCTGACCGTTCACCAGACCGAGGATCTGCCCGGCACTGCCGTTGAGTTTGATCATGCCTTCGGGGTACAGCAGCACGTGACAGTCCTGGCGGGGCTCCCATTGCAAACGAAAACCCTGGCGCAACGACGGTGATAGCTCGCGATTGATCAGGCTCACAGGGCAATCCCCCGGTGCCAGACATTCTCGGTGGTGACGGTGTGATACGGCGGACGCTCCAGCTCGTAGGCCATGCTCATGGCGTCAAGCATGCTCCACAGCACATCGAGTTTGAATTGCAGGATGTTCAGCATGCGTTGCTGCGCCGGGAGCGTGACGTAGTGCGTCAAAGTGATGCGCAAGCCGTGCTCCACGTCGCGCCGGGCCTGGCTCAGGCGGTTGCGAAAATAGTCGTAGCCGGCCACGTCGATCCACGGGTAATGGGTGGGCCAGGCGTCGAGCCGGGACTGGTGGATCTGGGGGGCGAACAGCTCGGTCAGCGAACTGCTCGCGGCTTCCTGCCAGCAGGCGCGACGAGCGAAATTGACGTAGGCATCCACAGCGAAGCGCACGCCCGGCAGCACCAATTCCTGGGACAGAATCTGCTCTCGATCYAGCCCCACCGCTTCGCCCAGACGCAACCAGGCTTCGATGCCGCCTTCACTGCCGGGCACGCCGTCGTGGTCGAGAATGCGTTGCAGCCACTCACGGCGCACGCCGCGGTCCGGGCAGTTGGCGAGGATCGCCGCATCTTTGAGCGGAATGTTCACTTGGTAATAGAAGCGGTTGGCGACCCAGCCCTGAATCTGCTCACGAGTCGCCCGGCCGGCGTACATGGCTTGGTGGAAGGGGTGATGGATGTGGTAGTAGGCGCCTTTGGCGCGCAGGGCGGCTTCGAATTCGGTGGGGGTCATGGGTCTGTCAGTCATTTTTATTTTCCTTCGAGTTCTGCGGTGCCCAGGCTGCCCTCATCGCGAGCAGGCTCGCTCCCACAAGGTTCGAGGTGATGGGGCCATTGCCTACAGCTCAATAGTCATGCCGTCATAAGCCACTTCGATCCCGCGCCGATCCAGCAAGGCACGTTCGGCCGAGTCTTCGTCGAGGATCGGGTTGGTGTTGTTGATGTGGATCAGCACCTTGCGCTGGCGGGTAAAGCCTTCCAGTACCTCAAGCATGCCGCCGGGGCCGCTTTGCGACAGATGCCCCATTTCGCTGCCCAGGCTCTGGCCGACTTCGCAGACGCGCATTTCGTCGTCACGCCACAAGGTGCCGTCCAGCAGCAGACAATCGGCACGCTGCATCCAGCTCAACACTTCCTCATCGACTTGCCCCAGCCCCGGCGCGTAAAACAGCGATGCACCGCTGCGCCGGTCTTCAATGAACAAGCCAATGGTGTCGCCCGGTTGCGGGTTGCCACGATTGGGCGAGTACGGCGGTGCGTTGCTCACCAGAGGAATCGCACGCCATCGCAAGTGCTGGCAGGCAGGAATGCTGAACGGCTGGCGATCCAGGCCGATCGGTTGCCACTGCAAGCCGCCGTTCCAGTGACGCAGCATGTTGAACAGCGGGAAGCCGCTGCTCAGGTCCTGGTGAACCCGTTCGGTGCACCAGACCGCGTGCGGACAGCCTTCACGCAGGCTCAGCAGGCCGGTGCAGTGATCGATCTGGCTGTCCAGCAGCACGACGCCAGCGATGGCGCTGTCACGCAATTGGCGAGCCGGTTGCAACAGCGGAAAACTTGCGAGTTGCGCACGGATGTCCGGTGACGCATTGCACAGCACCCAATCCACACCGTTGTCGCTCAGGGCAATCGAGGACTGCGTGCGCGGTTGTGCCCGCAGGCTGGCATTGCGCATTCCGGCGCACTGGTAGCAGTTGCAATTCCACTGCGGGAAACCGCCACCAGCGGCGGAGCCGAGAACGCGGATGTGCATGGATGAGGCTCCAAAGGCAGGCCCGGCCAACACAACAGCTGGCCGGGTGAGCAATCAACGGTTGGCGAAATACATCGTCACTTCGAAGCCAATGCGCAGATCGGTAAACGCGGGTTTAGTCCACATGGGTCAATCCTCTTCTTGTG
>NZ_JBFUKU010000312.1:0-5979 GCF_056400685.1 Pseudomonas sp. P5_A12
GGGAGTATTGAGGTCCTTGAGCAGCAGCGGCACGCCGGCCAGGGCGCCCTGATTGTGAGTGCCTGCTGCGCGGCGCTGGGCCAGCAAGGTGCGAGCGTAGGCTTCATGCAGCATGTTCACCGCATTGACCCTGGGGTTGACTTCGTTGTAACGGGCCAGCGTCGCCGCGATCAGGTCCTCGGCACTCAGTTCGCCGCTGCGGATCGCCTGGCTCATCGCCCAGGCGTCCATGGCCTGGTAGTCGCTGGCCGAAAGTCCCGTCGCGCGGGCGTCGGCAAAGCGCCCCAGGAGCCCGACGCCGATAGCCACGGCACCGGCCTTGAGCACGCTGCGGCGCGGCCAGCCGGCGTCAGGATTTGTCGAAGAACTGGATGGTGGGTGTTCGTGGTTAGCCATGGTATCGATTGTGCTCTGATTGATAATTGTTATTTTGGTCGTGCACGCAGGACCTCGCAGGAGCCAGGCTTGCCGGCGGGAACGCTAGCCCTCCCACACCGAAATCAGTCGCGTGTGACACCGGCCAGCATGGCCGCCAGGTAGTGATCGCCATAGGGCGGTAACAGGCCCCACTCGCGGCGCGGGTCGAGGTCCGATGCCTTGAACACGGTGCGCAAGTGACTGAATTCGAGAAATCCTTCGCGACCATGGTAATGACCCATGCCCGAGGCGCCGACACCGCCGAATGGCGCATCGTGCATGGCTGCGTGCATCATCACGTCGTTGATGGTGACCCCGCCGGACAGGGTGTGTTCCAGCACGTGACGTTGCTCCCGTGCATCCTCGCCGAAATAATACAGCGCCAGTGGCCGTGGCCTGCCGTTGATTTCAGCGATGACCTGATCGAGGTCGTCATAGCTCAGCACGACAATGGCCGGACCAAAAATTTCCTCGTGCATGATCAGGCTCTCCGKGGCCGGATCAATCACCACCCGCAGTGGACGACGACGGTCCTGGACATTTACAGCCAGTGGTTCGGGCAGACACTCGATGCGCGCACCGCGCAGCTGCGCATCCTCGATCAGGCCTTCGACTCGGTCCAGGTGACGCTGGTTGACCACCGCCACCACATCCGCGTTGCCGGCGACTGTCGGGTTGAGGTCGCGATAAGCACTGCGCAGCGCCTGGAGGAACGGTTCGAGCAAGGCCTTGGGCACGTACACCAGATCCGGGTTGATACAAATCTGCCCGCCATTGCAGGCCTTGCCCGCCGCGATACTGAACGCAGCCTTGTTCAGGTCGGCGCCGCGCGAAACGATAACCGGCGACTTGCCGCCCAGTTCCAGGGTGACCGGTACCAGGTTTTTTGCAGCGTTGCCCATGACCCGCCGGCCAATCGCCGTGCTGCCGGTGAACAYGAGGTGGTCGAAGGGCTGGCTGCTGAACGCCTCGCCCAGCTCCGGCCCACCGTTGACGACCGCCACAACCAGCGAGTCGAGGTGTTCGGCGCACAGATCCGCCACCAGTTGCGCGGTGCGTGGCACCACCTCCGAAGGCTTCAGGATGGCCCGATTGCCGGCTGCCAGAGCCGATGCCAATGGGCTGAACAAGGTGTACAACGGCGCGTTCCAAGTGCCGAGGATGCCCACCGTGCCCTTGGGCTGGTGCATGACCCAGGCCGTGGCGCCGAGTTGATCATAAGGGCTGAACATCTGGCGCGGCTCGTCCTTCATCCACACCTGCAGATGATCGCGGGCATATTTGAGCGTGGCCAGTGCGCCCAGCACGTCATTCATCAAAGAGAAACCGGCAGGCCGCCCGCCGAAGTCATGGTCGATCGCCTCGGTCAATGCTGCATGGTTGTGGACCAACAGGTCGATCACTTGCTGGAGTCGCTGACGGCGGGTGTCGGCGCTGACACTTCCGGCACTGGCAAAGGCGCTCTTCTGTCGCGCCAGCAGGCTGGAAAGGTCTTCGACGCAAGACGTGGCTGAACTCATTGTTATCCCCTCGCAGGTTGGCTCAATAGCCGTTAAGCGCCCCATGCGCCTGGCGCCACCCTAGCCTTGCGAACACCTGCACCGCCTCGTCCAATCGGACGAGCCCCTGCATTAGTGTTAGTCCGTTGAGACGATGTTCAGCACTTGCAAACGCCCAATACTGGCCATACGAAAACTCCACTCCATGAGGCCAGTCATGGCAATGCAAAACATCAGCTTCGATCCCCAGGCATTTCGTGCCGCGCTCGGCACGTTCACCACCGGGGTCACGATCATCACCACCCAGACCGAAGACGGCTCTCCGGTGGGCATCACCGCCAACAGTTTCAACTCGGTGTCGCTCAACCCGCCGTTGGTGCTCTGGAGTCTCTCCAAGCAAGCACGCAGTCTGCCGATCTTCAGCAGCGGCAAGCATTGGAATGTGCACGTGCTGTCCACGGAGCAGGAGACCTTGTCGGGACGTTTCGCCACCCAGGGCGAGGACAAGTTCGCCGAGATCGAACTGGACAATGGCATCAGCGAGGCACCGCTACTGCAAGATTGCACGGCGCGCTTTCAGTGCCGCACGGCGTTCCAGTACGAAGGCGGCGATCATGTGATCTTTGTCGGTGAGGTTCTCGCCTTCGATCACAGCGACCGCGCGCCGCTGGCGTTCCAGAGTGGCCAATACGCTCTGGCCACGCGCAAGCCACGCAGTGAACTGCGACTGGCTACCACCCCTCCGCCACCGGAGTGCAGCTACACCGAGGACTTGCTCGGTTACCTGCTGGGGCGTGGGCACTATCAGGTCCTGAACGTCCTGCGGCAGCTACTGAGCAGTCAGCAGCTGGACGAACAGACGTTTTTTGTTCTTTCGATTTTGTGTATCCGCGACAACCTGACCCTTGAGGAAATCAACACCTTTGTTAACTACACTGGCCGCGAAGTCTCGCTGGCCAGCATGCGTTTTCTCGAACGCCAGCGTTTGGTCGCGTTCGAGGGATCGGCAGACTCATTACGGTTTGTCCTCACGGCCCAGGGCCGCGAGGTTTCGCTGCATCAACTGGCATTGGCCAAGGCCGTGGAAGAAGACCTCGCGGTCAAGCTCGGCGCGGCCGACGCTCAAGCCTTGAAGGTCTTGCTCAAGCGGCTGATCGTCGTGAGTGACCCCGGGCTGCCTGATCTGTGGGCACCACGGTGACGGCCCGCGAAGGTTTGTTGTCACCGGCCAGGGTCGGCTGGGGCAGCCACGGCTTACTATTGCTGCTGGCCATGGTGTTTGCCGACAATTTCGTCGGGCGACAAATACTGGCGGTCATGGTCGAACCGATCAAATCCGAATTCGCAGTCAGCGACACCGCCATCGGGTTGATCTCGGGATTGGCGTTCGCGGCAGTCTATGCACTCATGGGGCTGCCAGCGGGTCGGCTGGTGGACCGCATGCCGCGTATACGTCTGCTGGCAATGTCTTGTCTTCTCTGGGCCGTGGCGACAATGGCTTGCGGCTTGGCCGGCAGTTTCCTTGCACTGGCCATTGCGCGCATGCTGGTTGCAGTCAGCGAGTCGCCGACGACTTCGGCCTCGCTCTCGTTGATCGCTGACCTGTATCCACCACAACGACGGTCATTTGCCATCAGTTGTTTTACCGCCGCACCAACCTTTTCCTCAATCATCGGGTTAAGCATCGGCGCCTGGGTGGTGGAGCACTATGGCTGGCGCAGTGCGTTCATTGCCCTTGGAGTGCCGGCGCTGGTGTTCAGCGCCATCCTGGCCTTTGTCGTGCGCGACCCTCAGCGTGGTCGTTGGGATGTTACGCCACACCCCCACACACCGCCTGCCCTGCTGGGCATGGGCGCTGAAGCACGCAAGCTCTGGGCGTTGCCGGCCTATCGTTGCCTGATCCTCGCAGGAGGACTGACCACGCTCAGTTCCTATGCCATTGGCATGTGGAACACGAGCTTCCTGGTGCGCTCCCACGGCCTGTCATTGCAACACGCCGGATTGCTGGCGGGGGTGATCTGCGGTACTTCGGCCGGGATCGGTGGTTTGTTCAGTGGCTGGTTGAGTGACCGCCTGTGCCGTCGCAATCCACACTGGCAAGTTTCGATTCCGATATTCGGCCACGTGGCGGCCATCTGTGCGCTGATTCCCTATTTGCTCTGGTCCGACTCCCTGTTGGTACGCCTGGGAAATGTGCCGATTCCAACCGCCATGCTCTGGTGCGCACTTTATTCCTTCTTTGCCGTCTGGTGGGTCGCCCCGTCCTACAACCTCGTCACCCAACTGGTGCCACCCGGTCGGCGCGGTACCGCAATGGCTCTGCAAACCATCGTCAGCACGCTGCTTGGGGTTGGCATCGGGCCACTGATAACCGGCTTGTTCAGCGATATGTTGCTTCCTCTGTTTGGTCACGAGTCACTGCGATATGCGCTGCTGTTGGTGAACCTGCCGGTAATTTGCGCGGTGCTATTGCTGATGCGCACCGCGAGCCATGCGTCCAGAACGGGTTATGGCCACAAGGGTTAAGTTGAGCCCCGTCCTATGGTGAAAATACTTTAATTCTGAGAGTTGCGGCGTGCGCGTGTCCTGTTTCGTGCAGATGAATAAACCTACATCAATCTACCAAGCGTATTCGCCACGCATTCATTTTTCTAGTAGACGGATCGACATGCAAACTACCATCGCATCATCCAATCCAATACACAGCGCTCGCGATCGAATTCTTGATGCTGCGCTGGAACTCTTTGCCACTCGTGGCTTTCAGTCGGTCGGCTTGCGAGATCTGGCGAGCTACCTGGGATTGCATGCCGGATCGCTATACCATCACATCGATAACAAACAAGCCTTGTTGTTCGAACTCATAGAGTCCGGCTTAGTGGATTTATTGCAGGAAACGAAGCGTCGAATGAAAAATGCGCGAAGCCCTTGCGAGCGACTAAATTTATTTATTCAAGCCTTCGTCAAATTCAATTTTAATGAAAAACATAAACTAGCTCTGATCACCAGTGAATTTGCGAATCTTAATAAAGAACAACAGATTCGGATTATTCAGCTGAAAAATACATACTCATCAGTTTTAAGCACCGTTATCGCTTATGAGCGCAACGAGAAAGAAACGTTTAATGGCGGCATCTGCCCACTCACGAATACAGCAGTCATCATTCTATTTGGGCAGTCACAGTGGTATAACCATGAAACAACCGAGTTACAACTCACAGCAACACTCACCAATATTTTTACGTGCATGATAGGCAACTACAGAAGCAACTAAAAATAGATTTATCTTTGCAACACAAATCGCGAAATCACTCATAAAACGGCCGTCGGCGCTTTGCGCCGACGTAGCACGAATGCGTTTTTACACACCATCCATCAGTTCGATCCCGCACACGGAACAAGCCACTAAACTCCACAAGGGGGATGAAATCAACGCACCTCAAATCAGGAGATCTGTGATGAACAGAACATCTTGGCTGGCGTTGGTAGTAGCGGCGGGAGCGATTTCAGGTTGCGCGAGCAGAACCGAGATTGTTGATGTCCCCTTGCAGGCTACCCCACAAAACGCTGAGCATATCGCTCGAGCCAACCTTAGCCCGGTGGGCACTCAAACCAGCATCTGGCTTACCATCGGTGGTGTCCCCCACGACTTGAACGTACCTAGCCGCCTTGACACGGCTATCTATACTGGCTCGTGCGAGCATTTGGGCGCACAACCGGCGTACAAGACCCGTCAGGCCAACAGTGTCGATTATCCATCGCTAGCGTCGCGAACCCAGTACTGGGCTCAGGCACCGGTGGCGCTGAACGAACTGACCAAGGGTAAATATGCCTTACTCGTCCGCACCAGTCCGGCAGACGGCAGCCGCCCTCTTTTCTGTGGCAACATCAGCGCCGGCTAGGGGCGCATCGAGCAAGCTGTTCGGTACCGTGGCCTGTGCAACTTCCGACAGGCTGCGGTGATCGTCCATCAGTGCGCTCTCATCCGACTGACGAGACCTTGTACGAGCTGCCAAGCATGAGGCCCTCCCACCTGAGCCAGAGCACTATGGTACGAACTTTCCTG
>NZ_JBFUKU010000313.1:0-5973 GCF_056400685.1 Pseudomonas sp. P5_A12
GGGTTTTCGTGGTCGGATTCATCGCGCAGGTCAGCGATTTGCGGCGCCTTGGACGGCTTGGCCTGCATCATTGCCGCGATCTGTTCCAGCACCTTGGCACCGGACACCTGGTGCGGTAGTGCGGTGACAATGATGTCGCCATCTTCAATGTGGTATACGGCGCGCATGCGCACCGAGCCCTTGCCGGTCTCGTACATTTTCAGCAGATCGGCACGCGGGGTGATGATTTCCGCTTCGGTCGGGTAATCCGGGCCCTGGATGTGTTCACATAGCTGCTCGACCGTGGCTTTGGGTTCATCGAGCAAACGCACGCAGGCCGTCGCGACTTCGCGCAGGTTATGCGGCGGCACGTCGGTGGCCATGCCCACGGCGATGCCGGTGGTGCCATTGAGCAGGATGTTCGGCAAGCGTGCCGGCAACACCAGCGGCTCGTCGAGCGTACCGTCGAAGTTCGGACCCCAGTCCGCCGTGCCCTGCCCCAATTCGCTGAGCAGCACTTCGGAATAACGCGACAGCCGCGCTTCGGTGTAACGCATGGCGGCGAACGACTTGGGATCATCCGGCGCACCCCAGTTACCCTGCCCGTCGACCAGCGTGTAGCGGTAGCTGAAAGGCTGGGCCATCAGGACCATGGCTTCGTAGCAGGCCGAGTCGCCGTGCGGGTGGAATTTACCGAGCACGTCACCGACGGTACGCGCCGATTTCTTGTGCTTGGAGTCGGCGTCCAGCCCCAACTCGCTCATCGCATAGATGATGCGTCGCTGTACCGGTTTCAGGCCGTCGCCGATATGCGGCAAGGCACGGTCCATGATCACGTACATGGAATAGTTGAGGTAGGCATTTTCGGTGAAGTCAGCCAGTGACCGGCGTTCTACACCGTCCAGGCTGAGATCAAGGGAGTCGCTCATGCGGGCCTCATCGGTTCGTTGTCTGGCGCAGCAGCATGGTGCCACCGCGCTGGGTAAATTCAAGTTTGTTCAGTGCGCTCATGCCGAGCAGCACCTGTTTGCCTTCCAGGCCTGGTGCAACCAGCGCGCGAACATCACGCAACACAATGTCACCCAGTTGCAGCCGGTCGATGCGGGTTCGATAGCCCTCGCTCAGACCATTGGCCGTGCTCAGGGTCACCCCGAAACCTTGCTCCAGTTTCAACCCCTCAGCCACACTGGCCGGAATTGACACATCCGTTGCTCCGGTATCGAGCATGAAATCCACCGGGTGGCCGTTGATAGCACCGCTGGCGACAAAATGCCCCTGGCGGTTGCTGACCAGTTTCACTTCGATAAACCCTTCGCCCTGCTCGGAGCTGATCTCCACATTCGGGTTCTGCTGCCGCGCCTCCCACTGCCCGAAAAACCGTGTCGCCAGAAACAGCGCGGCGCACCAGGCCAATATCAGCATGACCCGACCGGCGCGTTTACCCGGCGTTTGCTGGCTCACGGCTTGGCGCTCCAGCCACCTTCCGGCGCAGCGAAGCGCCAGACAACCGGGCGACTTTCACCATCGGTGCGGGCGCCGTTGTTGTTATCGACACCGATCCACGCGCCGTCAGCATCCACGATCAATGCTTCTTCGAGCCCGTAGTTCTGAGGATAACGACGGTTTTCCTGCAACAGTTCGGCCGCATACGACCAGCAGCGTTCGACCTTGGCCGTCTGCGGATCACGGCGACAAATCTGATAGGCGTTGCGCTCAAGGGTGAACAATTTGCCGTTGAACAACGACACGTCGGAAAAATCCCGGGATTCAGGTTTGGCCTTGGGGAATTGCGGTGGCTGCATTTCCATGCCCGCTTCGCTCAGCAACACACAGCCACCGTCGCAGTCCCACACCGTTTGTTTGCGCTTGATCGTCAACAATCCTCGGCTTTGACGCTCGGCCGCGAACCACATCTGATCACCCGCCGGATTGATTGCCAGGCCCTCAAACAGCGCATTGAATTGCAACAACATGCCACTGGCCCGTGCTTCGCGAACCAGCATCGGCGAGATTTTCAGCCAGGTCGCCGGCCCCGTCAGCGGGACTTGCAGGACCGCCGCATGGGCTTCGCTGACAATGTAGCGATTACCGGCGTTGTCGCAGGTAATGGCTTCGAAATCCAGATCGCCGCCACGCACGAACGACGCCAACCAGGCACGCGAACGCAAACCCCAAGGCAAACCACTGCCCGGCACCGCAGGCACACCGATGCCCACGGCTTCGGCCTGCCAGACCATGTCGCGGGTATCGAGGCGGTAGATTTGATCGTCGTCGCGATCGGACACCGCCCACAGGTCCTTGCCGCACTGGGCAAGTCCCGACAGATTGCCGCCGCGCATGCCGTCAACGGGATGTTCGGCTACCACGCGCAATTCCGGTGCCGGTTCAGCAAACGCCGAAACCGGAGTCAGAAGTAAACAACACGCCAGGGCAAAGCCAAGCCGCATCAACCAAGAACCTCGGCCAGGTTGCCCTTGGATTCCAGCCAGGATTTGCGGTCACCGGCGCGTTTCTTCGCCAGCAGCATGTCCATCATTTCCGACGTCGCTTCGAAATCGTCCAGGGTCAACTGCACCAGACGCCGAGTGTTCGGGTCCATGGTGGTTTCGCGCAGCTGTGGCGGGTTCATTTCACCCAGACCTTTGAATCGTGTGACCTGCGGCTTGCCGCGCTTTTTCTCGGCGACCAGACGATCCAGAATGCCATCGCGCTCGGCTTCGTCCAGGGCGTAGTAAATCTCTTTGCCCAAGTCGATGCGGTACAGCGGCGGCATCGCGACATAAACGTGACCGGCATCCACCAACGGGCGGAAATGCTGGACGAACAACGCGCACAACAAAGTGGCGATGTGCAGACCGTCGGAGTCGGCGTCGGCGAGGATGCAGATCTTGCCGTAACGCAGCTGGGCGATGTCCGCCGAGCCCGGATCGACACCGATGGCCACGGCAATGTTATGCACTTCCTGGCTGGCCAGCACTTCGCTGCCGTCGACTTCCCAAGTGTTCAGAATCTTGCCGCGCAACGGCAAGATCGCCTGAAACTCCTTGTCCCGCGCTTGCTTGGCGGAACCGCCGGCGGAATCACCTTCCACCAGAAACAGCTCGGAGCGCATCGGGTCCTGCCCGGCGCAGTCAGCGAGCTTGCCCGGCAGCGCCGGCCCGGCGGTGATGCGCTTACGCTCGACTTTCTTGCTCGCCTTGAGGCGACGACCGGCGTTGTTGATCGCCAGCTCCGCCAGCAACATGCCGGTTTCCGGGTTGGCATTGAGCCACAGGCTGAAAGCGTCCTTGACCACACCGGAAACAAACGCCGCCGCTTCACGGGACGACAGACGTTCTTTGGTCTGGCCGGAGAATTGCGGTTCCTGCATCTTCATCGACAGCACGAAGGCGATGCGTTCCCAGACGTCTTCCGGCGCCAGCTTCACGCCACGCGGCAGCAGGCTGCGGAATTCGCAGAACTCGCGCATGGCATCGAGCAAGCCCTGGCGTAAACCGTTGACGTGGGTACCGCCCTGGGCGGTCGGGATCAGGTTGACGTAGCTTTCCTGAACCGCGTCGCCACCTTCCGGCAGCCACAGCAGCGCCCAATCGACTGCTTCTTTATTACCGGCCAGGCTGCCGCAGAACGGCTCGTCCGGCAGGCGTTCGAATTCGCTGACAGCGTCTACCAGATAGGAGCGCAGGCCGTCTTCGTAATGCCACTCGACTTTTTCACCAGTGGCCTTGTCTTCAAAACTGACCAGCAACCCCGGGCACAGCACAGCCTTGGCCTTGAGCACGTGCTTGAGGCGGCTGATGGAGAATTTCGGTGAGTCGAAGTATTTCGGGTCCGGGGCGAAGAACACGCTGGTACCGGTGTTGCGCTTACCGACGGTGCCGATCACTTCCAGCTCGGTTTTTTTGTAACCGTCGGCGAAGGTCATCTGGTATTCGTTGCCGTCACGCTTGACGCGCACCCGGACTTCGGTCGACAGGGCGTTGACCACCGAAATACCCACCCCGTGCAGACCGCCGGAGAACTGGTAGTTCTTGTTGGAAAACTTGCCACCCGCATGAAGCTTGGTGAGGATCAGCTCGACCCCGGAAACGCCCTCTTCCGGGTGAATGTCCACCGGCATGCCACGGCCGTCATCGCTGACTTCCAGGGAGTGGTCGGCGTGCAGGATGACCTGCACCGATGTCGCATGCCCGGCCAAGGCTTCGTCGACGCTGTTGTCGATGACTTCCTGGGCGAGGTGGTTCGGCCGACTGGTGTCGGTGTACATGCCGGGGCGTTTGCGCACCGGGTCGAGGCCCGAGAGGACTTCGATGGCGTCTGCGTTATAAGAGCTAGCGCTGGGAGTGGCCATGGGGTCTCGTCGTCAAAGTCTTCAGTGAAAAAAGTGGCAAGGGTTCACAGTGTTGTGAAATCAATCGCCTGATACAAATCTGCGCCGATACCGGCAAAGCTCAGCATTGCCGGCAGTTGCGCGGCAAAACCCTGGAAACTATGGTCGCCGCCAGCCTGGATACGCAAGGCACACGCCCGGTAATACTGCTGGGCCTGGCGATAGTCCAGCGTTTCATCGCCGGTCTGCAACCATACCTGATACCGCTGCGGGTCTTGGGGCGCCGGCACTTCCAGCCCGGCCAGGGCCGTCACGTGGTCGTGGGTCAATTCCCATGCCTCATCGGTATACAGGTTTTTCTGCGTTCCCAGGAACCCGTCGAACATCCGGTGCGGACTGACGGCCGGGTTGATCAGCAAAGCCTTCAGGCCATGGCGCTCGGCCAAGTGAGTCGCATAGTAGCCGCCGAGTGAGCTGCCGACCAGCAGTGGCCGTTGTAGCTCTTTAATCGCCTGCTCCAGTTGAGCGATGGCCTCGCGCGGGTGGTGATGCAAGGCGGGCACACGCAACTGATCGCTCAAGCCCAGACGGTCCATCACTTGCATCAACTGCATGGCCTTTTTCGACGCAGGCGCGCTGTTGAAACCGTGGATATAAAGGATCGAACCAGGCATTTGAGCTCCCTGTGCGTCGGGTAAAGAGGCGCAGTTTACAGGGACTCGGGGGGATCGGGGATATCCTGGGGATTACAGGCGCCTGAACTGACGCTTTCGCGAGCAGGCTCGCTCCTGCATTGGATCTGCGTCGCTCACAGTTCACCTGTGGGAGAGCGCCTGCTCGCGAAGAGCGATCACTCGGTCTGACAGTTATGCCGGATCAACATTATCCAGCGCCCGATTCACCGCCAATTCGGCCAGCATGACCAACTGCTGAATCGCCATCGCCGCATGCCGGTCCGGCCCATGCAGGCGCGCCGCAAAATCGCTGGCCAGGACACTCACCGAAGCCAGTGACTCACAGGAATGGGCCAAAAGGCTTTCCGTATCCATTTCCGGGACGATCATGTACATCGTGCTGGGTTTGCGGACGGGGGGATTGGGTGTTGGTTTGAACATGGTGACACCTCAGTTCATTGATATGGCGCCACCCTAATTGCCGCGATGCAATGAAAGGGTGGCAGCTGTACGCGGGTTCGCGGACCGAGAACTGAGAATCGGCATACCCGAAGGTATCCCACGCACAGCCGCCATGACACAAAACGACAGACACCCGAAAGTGCTGTTGCAAAGCGCGGCGATTATGCATCAGTTCATAGGGCCGCGAAGCCCGATCGCTGAATGTGTCAGCGACAGGCAAAAGGCTAGAGATGCCACGTCTGACGGGCAACCTGAAAACATCGTGGGAAGGTTCTGAAATTTTTGCTGACCATTAAACAGTGCCTTCGCGAGCAGGCTCGCCCCCACAGGGAATTTTGTACATCAGCAAGAAATTGGTCGGCTGTCAGGCCGCCATCGCTAGCAGGCTAGCTCCCACAATGAATCGGCGTACACCCGCTGCCCTTTACCACTCATCAGGCCGAGCGTTAGCTCGCCTGCAGCTCTTGATCTTGATCCACCCGCCCCCTCGGGAGGCTGAGTGGAGGTGTTCATCCGGGGAGTGGCGCG
>NZ_JBFUKU010000314.1:0-5921 GCF_056400685.1 Pseudomonas sp. P5_A12
GCGCTAACATGCGCTTTCCACACCGCCTGAACCCCGAGTTCCACGCCATGACTGATGACTTCTCCGAAACCCAAGCCAGCGTCTTGATCGGCACTGCCGAGAAGATGATCGAGATCTGGAATCGCCTCTCCCCCGAGAAACAAGCCGCGCTGCTCGCCCGCTTCGGCACTCAAGAAAACGCCTTGGCCGCCCTGGTCACGACGCAACTGGTTGCCCCCGCCAAACCCTGACCCACGCCGCCCGGCAAATAGTTTTACTTTTTCCACGACCCGCGACCGCTAGCGCCGCTATCATAAGCAGCCTATCTATCCTGCTTTCCCGTGGACCTTTACCCATGTCTGAAAACCAGCGCCCCCTGGCGGTCACGCTGCAAGTCGTTTCCATCGTTCTGTTTACTTTCATCGGCTACCTGAATATCGGCATTCCCCTGGCCGTATTGCCCGGCTACGTCCACAGCGACCTCGGTTTCGGCGCAGTCATCGCCGGGCTGGTGATCAGCGTGCAATACCTGGCCACCCTGCTCAGCCGGCCTTATGCCGGGAAAATCATCGATAACAAGGGCAGCAAACTGGCGGTGATGTACGGCCTGGCCGGTTGCGGCTTGAGCGGTGTGTTCATGCTGATTTCCGCCTGGACTCAAAGCCTGCCGACGTTGAGCCTGATCAGCCTGCTGATTGGCCGCCTGGTGCTCGGTAGCGCGGAAAGCCTGGTCGGCTCGGGATCGATTGGCTGGGGCATCGGCCGGGTCGGTGCGGCAAACACCGCCAAAGTGATCTCGTGGAACGGCATCGCCAGTTACGGCGCGCTGGCCATCGGCGCGCCGCTGGGCGTATTGCTGGTCAATCAATTGGGCTTGTGGAGCATGGGCGTGAGCATTGTGCTGCTGGCCGTTCTGGGCCTGGCATTGGCCTGGCCAAAAACCGCCGCACCGATTGTGGCCGGTGAGCGTTTACCGTTCRTGCATGTGCTGGGACGCGTGCTGCCCCACGGTTGCGGGCTGGCGCTGGGCTCGATTGGTTTCGGCACCATCGCCACCTTCATCACCTTGTATTTCGCCACGCAACACTGGCACAACGCCGTGTTGTGCCTGAGTTTATTCGGCGCCAGCTTCATCGGCGCGCGCCTGTTGTTTGGCAACCTGATCAACCGCCTCGGCGGGTTCCGCGTGGCGATTGCCTGCCTGTCCGTGGAAACCCTGGGGTTGTTGTTGCTGTGGCTGGCGCCGGATGCCCATTGGGCATTGGCCGGTGCGGCGCTGAGCGGTTTCGGATTTTCGCTGGTGTTTCCGGCGCTGGGCGTGGAGGCGGTCAACCTGGTACCCGACTCCAGCCGTGGCGCGGCGGTCGGGGCTTATTCGCTGTTCATTGATTTGTCGCTGGGGATTACCGGGCCACTGGCGGGGGCGATTGCAGCGGGGTTTGGTTTTGCTTCGATATTCCTGTTCGCCGCCATTGCTGCGTTGAGCGGCTTGGCACTGAGTGTTTATTTGTACCGGCAGGCGCCAAGGTATCGAGAGGAAAGAGACGCGCGCTAGAAGTCCACCTTGCCTCGCCCGGCCTTGATGCTGCCGCGCTTGGTCTTGGATTCGAGCCGACGTTTCTTCGAGCCGAGGGTCGGCTTGGTCGGGCGACGCTTCTTTTCGACCTTGGTCGCGCTGAGGATCAACTCGGTCAACCGCTCCAGCGCATCCGCGCGATTGGCCTCCTGCGTGCGGTATTGCTGGGCCTTGATGATCAACACACCTTCGCTGGTGATGCGACTGTCGCGCAGCGCCAGCAACCGCTCCTTGTAGAACTCGGGCAAGGACGAGGCCGGAATGTCGAAGCGCAGGTGCACGGCGCTGGAAACCTTGTTGACGTTCTGCCCGCCGGCGCCCTGGGCGCGGATGGCCGTCAACTCGATCTCGGCATCCGGCAGATGCACATTGTTGGAAATCACCAGCATGGAAAAGCGTCCGGGTTCAGGGTGGTCAGGATACCGCGAATATTGGTATGAATAACTGGTACTCACTGGAGCAGGTGAGTCCAGGAAGTCATGCCTGTCTTTTCTTTCGGAGTTTTCGTATTTTCAAATGGGGAGTTGCTTTGTTTTGAATGGCTATATTAATCTCAAATCTCACACCAACGGACCTATAATTTTATGTCATTTGAAAACATTCGATACCATTTGGCTGTGACCTGCTTGGTTTTAGGTTGTTCAATTCCTATTATGGGAGCAGTTGTCTGGGCAATAACCGAAATAATACCACTAGAGGGACGAGCTTTAAACATTACCTACATTGCAACATATATACCTATTGCATTATTTGGGTTGCGCTTCTACATCCCAAAACTACGAGGAACCACATAACATCGTTATGCTGCACGACATCAATTACCACGTTCCATCGACGACTCCTTGAGCATTGAGTTTAAAGTTATAGAATCAACCAAACCCTCAAAAAACAAAGCTAGAACGCCAGATTGCTGATAAGCCGGCACATTACTTATGGGATCATACCTAAAAAGCTGCGATGAACCCGCCTTGCGTACCTCTCTAAACATACCATAGCCAGACAAAAGCAAATCGGTCGAATAATAAGCCATGTTACCCTTATAACTATCCCTAAAAAGAGCTTGATAGCCGCGCCTAAGAGGACCTTGAACACTAGGTGCATCGGGACCGTTATAAATATTCATCACCCCTTCGGCGATGTTATTTGCCCCATGACCGATTAGAAGCGAACCTGGCACGACCCCGATCCCCCACGACGCACCCGTAATCGCTATTCCGACTTCAATTTGCATCCCGCCGGCTAAAACACCGATACCGTTTTGAGTATAAAAAAGCGCCTTCGACAATAACTCTTCGTGTTCAGCTCTTAATTCCTGGAGCCCTTGCCACGCACTGATGAGCCCTTCATCAACCGCTTGAATAACCTCATCTGCGAAGGATGCAACAGTCGAACTAAAGCGAAGCCGCGTAACTCCATCAGAAAAGTGCGCCATGCCAATGCTGCACCCAATCGCCACCAACTCAGAGGCCGCATTCGTCACATCATGGATATCGCAGGCATCTTCATTCATCTTAATTTCCCCAAGTACTGTAAGCACTTGTTGCCCCTGGAACATGCGCCCAAGCAATTTCTCTATATCGAATAGACACCAACTCTTGCGGCTCTGCATCGTTCATACGAATAGCGTGGGGAATTTGTTGACTGATATGCGCAATACGCGCACCTGTAAGATGAATTGTATAGTATCGCTCTTGCCCGCCCGCCGAGGCAGTGCGGTAGAGATTGATAATGCAATCGACCTCTTCACGCTCATGCAGTGCACTGGCCAATAGAGGCGATGACTTATCGATAGCCTTGGTAATCATGATTGGCCTGTGCTGGCCGCGGGCACCTGCAATGCTGCCATCATTACCGGTGACCATATCGTGCGAATAAGCCAGCACCATGATTTCGTCCTGATGCGCAAACTGGCACTTGTTACCAAGCGAGCTTTGGCCTGAGCAGCCGGCAGAAATAAGCCCTTGTCGCTTACCGGTAATACTCATGTAGCTGTGACTGGCCATAAGCGCTAATCCTTGATGTATTCAAAGCGGCAGACTATGGCAAAAAAAGCATTAGGCAGGGTGTAGGCCGCTTCTGAATTAACGAGCATCAGCTAACTTTTTAAAAATTTCAGAAATCACTGTAGTAAACGATGAATGCTTATGTAGGAATTGGATTACAGCGCGATCTAAAGTTAACGCAAAAAAACAAAAAACCCGGCACATTGGCCGGGTTTGTTGTTTCTGCGCTCTGCGCTTACTTCGCGCTGGAGCTTGCTGCGTGCAGCGCGTGTTGGGCGCTGCGTTTGTTTTTGATGCCGTAGCAGACCCACATGAATACGACCCACACCGGAATCGCGTACACCGAGATCTGGATCCCCGGAATCAGCAGCATCACGACCAGGATGAACACCACGAACGCCAGGCAGACGTAGTTCCCGTACGGGTACCACAGGGCCTTGAACAGCGGCGTTTGCTTGGTCTTGTTCATGTGCTGGCGGAACTTGAAGTGCGAGTAGCTGATCATCGCCCAGTTGATCACCAGGGTCGCAACCACCAGCGACATCAACAGTTCAAGCGCGCTTTGCGGGATCAGGTAGTTCAACAGCACTGCGATCAGCGTCACCGCCGCCGAAGCGAGGATCGAACGCACTGGCACGCCACGCTTGTCGATCTTCGACAAGGCCTTCGGCGCATCGCCCTGTTCGGCCATGCCCAGCAGCATACGGCTGTTGCAGTAGGTGCCGCTGTTGTACACCGACAACGCCGCGGTCAGCACCACGAAGTTGAGGATGTGCGCGGCGGTGTTGCTGCCGAGCATCGAGAACACTTGTACGAACGGGCTGCCGCTGTAGGAGTCACCCGACGCGTTCAGGGTCGCCAGCAGGCTGTCCCATGGCGTCAGCGACAGCAAAATGACCAGCGMGCCGATGTAGAAAATCAGGATCCGGTAGATCACCTGGTTGATGGCTTTCGGGATCACGGTTCTTGGCTTGTCGGCTTCAGCAGCGGTGAAACCGAGCATTTCCAGACCGCCGAAGGAGAACATGATGATCGCCATGGCCATCACCAGACCGCTGACACCATTGGGGAAGAAACCACCATGGGACCACAGGTTGCTGACCGCCGCTTGCGGGCCGCCATTGCCGCTGACCAGCAGGTAGCTGCCCAGGGCAATCATGCCCACAATGGCAACGACCTTGATGATCGCGAACCAGAACTCGGCCTCGCCAAAGACTTTGACGTTGGCCAGGTTGATCAGATTGATCAGGACGAAGAATCCGGCTGCCGAGACCCAGGTCGGGATGTCCGGCGCCCAGTAGTGGATGTATTTGCCGACCGCCGTCAACTCCGACATGCCCACCAGAATGTACAGGATCCAGCAGTTCCAGCCCGACAGGAAGCCGGCAAAACCGCCCCAGTATTTGTGCGCGAAGTGGCTGAAGGAACCGGCAACGGGCTCTTCAACGATCATTTCGCCGAGCTGGCGCATGATCATGAACGCAATGAAGCCGCAGATGGCGTAGCCGAGGATCATCGACGGGCCGGCGGATTTCAGTACCCCGGCCGAGCCGAGGAACAAGCCGGTACCGATCGCGCCACCGAGGGCAATCAATTGAATATGACGATTTTTCAGGCCGCGTTTGAGCTCGCCTGACTGCGAGGTTTGTCCACTCATGAAAAGGGTCTCACGTTCTGCGTATTTACAACGGTCATGCGTCACCTGTTTGTTTTTATCTGTGACGAAATCGAACCCGACACGCTTGTGGCGCGGCGGAGTGAACAAGGCGGATAGCCTTGAGGTTTGCGCTGCTGCGCAGGAGGTCACAGTTAAAACGCGGCGCATTGTACACCTGTAACCCCCTGCTGCCAGACCCGCTGGACAAGCGTGTCTATGGCYGGGATTGCCTGTGTCCGCCCCGAGAGGCTCGGGTGGCTGCAAAAAATGGGTCAGATCCTTGCGGATCATCGACGGGAAAGGCAGGAAAACCGCCTCTAGCATAGAGATGGATATGGATTGCGGCGTTCATTGCGCCTCCTTTTTGTTATGCACCTGCACGACTGGCATGGCGCGCATAACACCCTGCGTGGAGCGATGAAACAAGCGGGCCAGAGGGTTGGAAGGAGGAAGTAAAGCGCTGGTGCGTAAGCGTTTTCTTACAGCATCCTGGGAATGGCGAATTTACGGGGTTAATCCGTGGATTTTGTCAGGTTTTCTTTACATGGCGTAATTCTGGCTTTCCACTTCGGACATCCCGGTGCGGCGGCTGGCCTTCCGGGCACACAAAAAAAGGTGTGTGGCAACCGCCACACACCTCAATTACTTTCAGCTCAACTTTGTGGAGATGACCTCCTTATCCCGCCAGAATGAAGTCCGTCTGATC
>NZ_JBFUKU010000315.1:0-5862 GCF_056400685.1 Pseudomonas sp. P5_A12
CTGAAGATCAACTGTGGGAGCGAGCCTGCTCGCGATGGCGTCCTGGCAGACAACACACAACCCTGCTCGTACAATGCCCCTGCCCCGCAGGAGACTTCAATGACCCGACTCGCCACCCCACGCAAACCCCGCGCCCGCAGCCAGGCGCGGATCGACTCGATACTCGATGCTGCCCGCACGCTGCTGGCCACCGAGGGCGTGGGCAGTCTGTCGATCTACAGTGTCGCCGAGCGCGCGGAAATCCCGCCCTCCTCCGTCTACCACTTCTTCGCCAGCGTACCGGCGCTGCTCGAAGCCCTGACGGCCGACGTCCATGCCGCGTTCCGCGCCTGCCTGCAAGCGCCTATCGATCATGACGCGCTCACCGGTTGGCGTGACCTGTCACGCCTGGTGGAGCAGCGCATGCTCGCGATCTACAGCGAAGACGCCGCCGCCCGCCAATTGATCCTCGCCCAGCATGGCCTGACGGAAGTCACCCAGGCCGACCGTCAGCACGACATCGAACTGGGCGACCTGATGCACAAGCTCTTCGATCACCACTTCGAATTGCCCAAGCTGCCGACGGACGTTGATGTGTTTGCACTGGCCATGGAACTGGGCGACCGAGTCTATGCGCGCTCGGTGCAGCAACACGGGCAGATTACTCCGCGCATGGCTGAGGAAGGGATGCGGGTGTTTGATGCTTATCTGGGGCTGTATTTGCCGCCGTATCTGCCCAAGCGCGCCATTACAGCCTGATTCCTGCATTGGCTTCACAGGCCTCATCGCGAGCAAGCTCGCTCCCACAGTTGACCGCATTCCATTGTGGGAGCGAGCCTGCTCGCRAAAGCCGCGCCGCCGATCTCACAGACTCACACCGCCCACTCCCTTACAACTTGGCGATCGACACTTCAGTGGATTTCACAAACGCAATCACTTCACTGCCGACCACCAGTTCCAGTTCTTTGACCGAGCGCGTGGTGATCACCGAAGTGACGATGCCGGACGCGGTTTGCACGTCGATTTCCGACAGCACGTCACCCAGTACGATTTCCTTGATAGAGCCTTTGAATTGGTTGCGAACGTTGATGGCTTTGATAGTCATATGATTTCTCCTGAGGTCGAAATGAGCTGCAAGTGGCAAGCTACAAGCTGCAAGTAAAAGCGCTCTGCTTCCTCTTGCCGCTTGAAACTTGCAACTTGCCGCTGCTTCTAGTGCGCCCAGCGCAATTGCGTAGGCAAGGGTGAAACAGGTTCCGGCTCCGGCGGTTCACCGGGCAGTGCGAGCACACGATTGAGCACTTGGGTTTCCAGCGCTGCCAGTCGATGCGAGCCACGAACCCGAGGGCGCGGCAGTTCCACGAGCAGGTCCAGACCGACTTCGCCCTCTTCGATCAAGATCACCCGATCAGCAATCGCCACCGCTTCACTGACGTCGTGGGTCACCAGCAACACGGTGAAGCCATGCTTCTGCCAGAGCCGCTCGATCAGTTGCTGCATTTCAATTCGGGTCAAGGCGTCCAGCGCACCCAGCGGTTCGTCGAGCAACAGCAAGCGCGGTTGATGGATCAGCGCGCGAGCCAGGGCCACGCGCTGTTTCTGTCCACCGGACAAGGCGGCTGGCCATTCATTGGCGCGATCGGCCAGGCCGACGGACTCCAGCGCTTCCAGTGCTTGCGGTCGCCAGTTGCCCTTGAGCCCGAGGCCGACGTTGTCGATGACCTTTTTCCAAGGCAGCAAACGCGCTTCCTGGAACATCAACCGCGTGTCCTCCCGCGCGTAACTCAGCGGCGCGGCGCCGGCGAGCAATACACCGCTCGTGGGTTGGTCGAGACCGGCCAGCAGGCGCAGCAAGGTACTTTTGCCGCATCCGCTACGACCGACCACGGCGACAAACTGTCCTGCCGGAATGTGCAGGTCGATCTCGCGCAACACTTGCCGTGAGCCAAAGGTTTTTTGTAGTTTGCGCACCACCAGCGGAATCCCGCGCAGCAGGCGTGGGGGTTGTTGAGCGGTCATGCCGCACCTCCTTTGGCAACCTGATAAGCCGGGTGCCAACGAAGCCACACGCGCTCAAGTCCACGGGCCGCGAGGTCGGCCAGCTTGCCGAGTACCGCGTACAGAAGAATCGCCAGCACCACCACGTCAGTCTGCAAAAACTCCCGGGCGTTCATCGCCAGATAACCGATGCCGGAACTGGCAGAGATAGTTTCCGCAACGATCAGCGTCAGCCACATGAAGCCCAGTGCGAAACGCACACCGACCAGAATCGAAGGCAACGCCCCCGGTAAAATCACCTGGCGAAACAGGCTGAAACCAGACAAGCCATAGCTGCGCGACATTTCCACCAGTGCCGGATCGACGTTGCGAATGCCGTGATAGGTGTTGAGGTAGATCGGGAACAACGTGCCCAGCGCCACCAGAAAAATCTTCGCCGACTCATCGATGCCGAACCACAAAATCACCAGCGGAATCAGCGCCAGGTGCGGCACGTTGCGGATCATCTGTACCGAACTGTCGAGCAGGCGTTCGCCCCATTTCGACAGGCCGGTGATGAACCCCAACGCCAGACCGATGCCGCCGCCGATGCTGAAGCCCAGTGCGGCGCGCCAGCCGCTGATCGCCAGGTGCGTCCAGATTTCGCCGCTGCGCACCAGACTGACGCCGGCTTCGATCACCGCGATGGGGGCCGGCAGAATCCGTGTCGACAACCAGCCCGCCGACACCGACAACTGCCACACCGCCAGCAACAACACCGGCAACGCCCAGGGCGCGAGGCTGTGAATAATTTTCTTCATGGTGCGCCTCAGCTCTGGGACGCGGCTTTTGGAAGAATGTCGTTGGCGACCATCTCGCCAAACGGGCTGACGTAACCCGCGCTTTTCGGCAACTCGGGACGCTCAATGTCGAGGTGCGGGAACAGCAATTCGGCCACGCGGTACGATTCTTCAAGGTGTGGATAACCGGAGAAGATGAAGGTGTCGATGCCCAAGTCCGCGTATTCCTTCACGCGAGCCGCCACAGTTGGACCGTCGCCAACCAATGCCGTACCGGCACCGCCACGCACCAGACCGACACCGGCCCACAGATTGGGGCTGACTTCCAGGTTGTCGCGGCTGCCGCCGTGCAGTGCGGCCATGCGCTGCTGGCCGACGGAATCGAAGCGAGCCAGAGAAGCCTGAGCACGAGCGATGGTGTCMTCGTCCAGATGCGAGATCAGTTTGTCAGCCGCTTGCCAAGCCTCGGCATTGGTCTCACGAACGATCACATGCAGACGAATACCAAAGCGCACGGTACGCCCCAGCTTCGCGGCTTTAGCGCGCACTTGCTCGATCTTCTCGGCAACGGCGGCCGGTGGCTCGCCCCAGGTCAGGACCATTTCCACTTGCTCTGCCGCGAGGTCTTGCGCCGCTTCCGACGAGCCGCCGAAGTACAACGGCGGACGCGGTTGCTGGATCGGCGGATAGAGCAACTTCGCCCCTTTAACGCTGATGTGCTGGCCGTCGTAATCAACGGTTTCGCCTTCTAGCACGCGACGCCAGATGCGGGTGAATTCCACCGAGGCCTGATAGCGCTCTTCATGGCTGAGGAACAAGCCATCACCGGCCAATTCTTCCGGATCGCCACCGGTGACCAGGTTGAACAACGCACGACCGCCGGACAGACGATCCAGGGTCGCCGCCTGACGCGCCGCCACCGTCGGGGAAATGATCCCGGGGCGCAGGGCGACAAGAAATTTCAAACGCTGGGTCACCGGGATCAGCGACGCCGCCACCAGCCACGAGTCTTCGCAGGAACGTCCGGTAGGAATCAGCACCCCGCCGAAACCCAGACGATCCGCCGCTTGCGCGACTTGTTGCAGGTAACCGTGATCGACGGCGCGAGCGCCTTCGGCGGTGCCAAGGTAGTGGCCGTCGCCGTGGGTAGGCAGGAACCAGAAGATATTGAGGCTCATGGAGTGGTCTCCTTAGGGAATCGAGTTACTGGGCTTTGGTTACTGAGCTTTGGGCAACAGTTGCCGGTGGCGTCCAGATCACGTCTTTGATGCTCAGCTGTTTCGGAATCAGCTTGAGCTCGTAGAAGCTGTCAGCGATTTTCTGTTGGGCCGCGACCACTTCAGGCGTGAGGAACAGCGCGCCATAACCCTGGCGTTTCACCGAGGTCAGGGTGATGTCCTCCGGCAGACCGAGCAGTGGTGAAACCTGCTGGGTCACGTCTTGCGGATTGGCCTTGGACCATTCACCCACCGCGCGCACTTCTTCGACGAGGGTCTTGATCACTTCAGGATTTTTCTGCGCGTAAGGCTTGGTCGCGAGGTAGAACTGATGGTTGTCGACGATGCCCTGGCCATCGCGCAAGGTGTGCGCTTGCAGTTGTTTTTCGGCGGCAGCCTGGTACGGGTCCCAGATGACCCAGGCGTCGACGCTGCCACGCTCAAACGCGGCGCGGGCATCAGCCGGCGGCAGGAACACGGTCTGGATATCGGTGTATTTGAGGCCGGCATCTTCCAGCGCACGTACCAGCAGGTAGTGCACATTGGAGCCTTTGTTGAGCACGACTTTCTTGCCCTTGAGATCTTTCACCGATTTGATCGGCGAATCCTTCGGCACCAGGATCGCTTCGCTGTGCGGCGCCGGTGGTTCATAGGCAACGTAGAGCAGATCCGCACCCGCCGCTTGAGCAAATACCGGCGGGGTTTCGCCGGTCACGCCGAAGTCGATGGAGCCAACGTTCAAGCCTTCGAGCAGTTGCGGGCCACCTGGGAATTCAGTCCATTGCACGTCCACGCCTTGGGCGGCGAGGCGTTTTTCCAGTGTGCCTTTGGCTTTGAGCAGCACCAGAGTGCCGTACTTTTGATAACCGATTCGCAACGTCTCGGCTTGAGCTTGAGTAATGGCGCCGAAGGACACAGCCGCAACAAACAGAGCGACCAGACCACGACGCAAAATGACAGTGCGCATAGCGCTCTCCTTTTTGCAGTGAGGTTTTGGCTGCACCTGCTTGGCCGTTGTCGGCTGAGTAAGGTGAGTGGATCAATTTCGGGTGAGGCTTAAATGCTCCAGCGAGCACTCAACAAACGTTCATTCAACAGGTTTGGATCAAGCGGCTTGGGCCGTCTCGCCATGGCGCTGAAAAACAGTTCCAGCGACTCGTTCAATCGTTGCTCCAGCTCCGGCGCCAATTGCGCTTGGGCGCTGCCTTCGGCGTAGGCGATCTGGCTGTCTACAGCAAAAATACCGTGAAGCATTTCCTGGGCTTTCAGCGCCGACAACACCGGTTTAAGCGCGTAATCCACCGCCAACATGTGGGCGATGCTGCCACCCGTGGCCATTGGCAAAACGACTTTATGGTGGAGTGCTCGTTCGGGCAGCAGGTCCAGCACGGTTTTCAGTGCGCCCGAGAACGACGCCTTGTAAACCGGTGTGGCAATCAGCAGTCCGTCGGCGTTTTCAATCTGTTGCAGCAGGTCGATGACCTTGGGGCTGTCAAAGCGTGCGTGCAGCAAGTCTTCCGCCGGGAAGTCCCGAACCTGGTAACTCACCACTTCCACCCCTTGCTCCTGCAACCAGCGCTGGGAGCGTTCCAGCAGTACCCCGGAACGGGAACGTTGGCTGGGACTGCCACCGAGTGAGACGACCAGCATTCAGATGATTCCTTGAGCGGTGTTGGCGATTCGCGGTTTGCGATCTCGCTGTGATGGGAGTGACCTTAACAGGTGATTGTTATATCCATAAATCATATTTATTCATTTGGTTATTCGTTTTGGAGATATGAAAAACTCCGGATTCCAGGCATAAAAAAAGGCCGTCGAAACGGCCTGAAATCCCCTGCTTTGTGGTGATCGTTCCCACGCTCTGCGTGGGAATGCCTCTAGGGACGCTC
>NZ_JBFUKU010000316.1:0-5861 GCF_056400685.1 Pseudomonas sp. P5_A12
GGATTGCCATGTCGTTTTAGGACCCATTGGAAGTTGAAGTTTCAAAAAATACAGCGGCGCCCTGCCCTCTATTGGCCAATACCTGGCCCCGGGGCTTGCGCGGTGCGCAAATGTTGCACGATCACCCGCCTCATTGCCATTGATTACTGTTTGGCCGACGGATGCGGGGCGGATTGTCTTGGAGGCTTTGTGAAAATTTTGTGCAACGCATATCCAGAAACACAATAAAGCCGCGCCCGAATAAAAACGCAAACGCCCCGAACCAGTCGGGGCGTTTTGCAGAACAACGGTGCGATTATTTCTCGGCGCGTTCTTTCAGGGCTTTCAACGTATTGAATGGCGCATCGACCACGAACTTGTTGGCAATCATCGAAGGCACGCTGCCGCCTGGCTCAGTGTGCACCTGATAGGTCACTTCGACCTGGTCACCCTTGGGCACGAACTTCCAGAAACCGTCGACTTTGGAGACCCGCACAAAACCTTTTTCTTCCGGCATGTAGTTCGGTACGCCTTCGAGCTTGCGGGTCAGGCTGCCATCGGCGCCTTGAACGGTGGTGATGTGCAACACCGAATCACGCGGGGTGACGGGCCACGGGGTATTGAACTGGGTGTAGGTCCAGCTCTGATCGCCTTCGTGCTTGAGCAGTTTCTGCATTTTGCACTCGTGAATCCAGGCACAGGCGCCGGCCACGTCTTCCTGCAATGCGCGCAGTTTGGCAACGGTGGTTTTCATCAACGTTACGCCCTGATAGGACTTGTAGTCCGAGCCAGGCACTTCGCTCAGGGAGATCTTGATCCCGTCTTCGTTCTTGGCGACCTTCCAGTCTTCAGCCTGGGCGGTCGTAGCGGCGAGCACCGCAGTCAATCCACACAACACAGCGATACGATGCAGCGAACCCATGGTTTTATTCCTTATTGTTGAAGTTCCGTTGCTTGAACACATCACGCCGCGGTCATTTGCTCCCACCATCCCAGCAATTTGATCGCTTCGTCACTGCTGCTTCCGYACACTTCCACATCAGCCTCAAAAGCCGAACACACCGCCGGGCGTTGCGGACTGCCAAAAATGAGACACAGGTTATCGACCGAAAGTTGTGCGCAACGTTCGCCAGCGGCTTTGCCGTTCGGCATACCTGGAATCGACGAGCTGATGGAAGGCGCTATGCAACAGGCGCCACAGCCTTCACGGCATTTCATGACGACGAGTTCCTCGCGAGGTGTGATGTGTAAAAGGACGGGGCACAGAGTAACCGCTAAAACACTTGTTTAAAATTACCTGAACCGGGGTTTTTTCGTTCGAATCTACGTGACTGACCAGTCTCCGACAAAGTGTCTGGCCAGCAGGTCACGGACAGGATTGATTTACCGCTTGAACTCGAAATCCAGCGCCGCGCCTTCGACTTCGTGGCGCTCTTCATTGCGCAGCTGCAACTGCATTTCATTATTGAGCAGCCGACCGTTGAGCTGAAACGGGCCGCTGCTGGTCTTGTCGCCAAACATGGGGGGCAGCAGTGCATCATTGCTGGGCAACGGCACCGTACCGACCGGTTTCAGTTCTTGTGCCATTTGCGGGGGCAGTCTCAAGTCAAGCTTGGCGGGCGGGAGTTCGGTTTTCGCCACTTCGCTGGCCGCTTTCGACTTGGAGGCAATGGGTGGACGCTTTTTCACCACCTTGACGGGCTCGGGCTTTTTGGCCGGCGCCGGTTCTTCCGGAGTTTCGCTGGTCGCAGGTTTTTCCTGACCAGTCTGCGCCATCACACCTTCAGCGTGAACGGTCATCAACAGACAAAAAAACAGGCAGACGGCAGGAAAAATTGGTTTCATGAACCCGACAGCAAAAAACGGCAGAGAGCCATATGCTCCCCTGTTGCACGCCACATGACAAGCACCGCCGTGAAGGACCGGCTCAGAAGCCGCCGGCCGTCTCCTGGCAAAGTTGTGTGGCCAGCATCCCCAGGGTCATCAATGCACGCTCGGCCTCACGGTTCCAGGGTGTGCCGCAATTCAGYCGAATGCAGTGATTGAACTGCTCGGTGTTACTGAAGATAAGCCCCGGCGCAATACTGATGCCCTGCTGCAACGCCCGCACGTGCAATTCCTGTGTGTTGACCCGTCCCGGCAAACTGACCCACAAAATGAAGCCCCCGGTCGGCCGGGTCATCTGGGTGCCTTCAGGGAAGTATTGCTGAACTGCCAGTTGGAAGGCGCTGAGGTTCTTGCGGTACTCCTGACGGATGTAGCGTAAGTGGCGGTCGTAACCACCGTTTTCCAGATAGGCGGCAATACCCATTTGCGTGACGCTGCAGGCCGAATGGGTGCTGAATGTCTGCAAGCGCTGGATTTCCTGCTGGTACTTGCCGGCAATCATCCAGCCAATCCGCACACCCGGCGACAGGGTTTTGGAAAAGCTTGAACAATAGATGACCCGATCCAGCCGATCGTAGGCCTTGAGTGATTTGGTGCGCCCCTGCTCGAACATCAGTTCGCCGTAAATATCGTCTTCGACAATCTGGATATCGAAGTCCGACGCCAGGCGCAGCAATTGTTTCTGCCGCTCCTCGGGCATGGTCCCGCCCAACGGATTGCTCAGGCGCGTGGTCAGCACCAGCGCCTTGATCGACCACTGGTTGGCCGCCAGTTGCAGGGCTTCGAGGCTCATGCCGGTGGCGGGGTCGCTCGGAATTTCGATCACTTTGAGACCGAGCAAGTCTGCCAGTTGCAGCAAGCCATAATACGTCGGCGATTCGGCGGCAATCAGGTCGCCCGGCCGGGTCAGTACACGCAGGGACATCTGCAACGCATCGACACAGCCGTGGGTGATGACCACTTCGGAGGGGTCAACCACCACGCCGGCATCGCGCATGCGGATCGCCACTTGCCGGCGCAACGGCTCAAAACCGGGGCTGAACATATAGCTGAACGCCCGGGGGCTATGGAAACGGGTGACTTTGGCCAATTGCTGATGCAGCGCCCGCACCGGCAGGTAATCGACGCTGGGCACCGCGGCGCCCAGCGGAAAAACACCCTCGCGGCGGGATTCGACCAACACTTGTTGAATGATGCTGCTGCGCGTGACCAGACCCGGACGCTCGACCCGGGCGATGTCTGGCGTCGGCGCGGTCAGGGCTGGCGTCTGGTGAACGTAATAACCCGATTGCGGCCTGGCCCGGATCAGCCCCTGGTCTTCAAGATTGGCATACGCCTGTAACACCGTCGCATGGCTGACGTTGAGCTGTGAGCTCATCTTGCGCACCGAGGGCACGCGCTCTCCCGGTTGATAGACACCACGGCGGATGTCTTCGGCCAGTTGTTGAGCAATACGTTGGTAGAGCAAGAGATTGGTCATGACGCAGCACTCGATTTCACGGGCATTTTATTCTTGTGCGAAACAATACCGGAACAGTTTAGAAGTGTACGGGGACAGTTGCCACAATAGTCGACCGTACAGTGCAGTGTCAGCAAAATCTGTACTGCTTTTTGCCATGAGCCCAAGACAATCGGCAGACGTAAAAAAACCCGGCACTGTCTGGCAGGCCGGGTTTTCCAGAGACGCGGTCCTTAACGGGTCGCGCCGAGCTGGCCTTTTTCGTCGGAGAACACAATTTCCACCCGACGGTTCTGCGCACGACCACGCTCGGAAGCGTTCACGTCCACCGGGTATTCATCGCCGTAGCCTTCGACCTGGATGCGTTTGTCGTCGATGCCCAAGTCCATCAAGACGTCAGCTACCGATTGCGCACGGTCACGCGACAATTTGAGGTTGTCGTGTTTGCCGCCGGTACTGTCGGTGTAGCCTTCGATCCGCACCACGCGTTTCGGATTGAGCTGCAGGAACTGAACAATCTTCAGCACCACACGGTTCGCCGAGTTCTTCAGCTCGGCTTCACCCGTATCGAATAGCACATCGCCCAATGTCATCACCAGACCCCGGTCAGTCTGGGTGGTCGCCAACGCGACAATCTGTTCTTCGAGCCACTTGCCCTGCTGCTGAACGCTGAGCAATTTGGATTCGCGCAGCGCCAATTGCAGACGCTGACGCTCCAGTTCGAGCTTTGCCGCACGCTCYTCGTTGAGCACCTGATTGGTGTGTTCGCGGGCGATTTCGCTGTAGCGCTGGCTCAGGTAGGCGTAATGCAACACGTCCGAACCGCTGCCCCAATAGCTGGACAGACGATCAGCGCGGGCCAGGGATTCACCGGCTCGAATCACGTCTTTTGGCGCGATACGCAGCACATTGGAATCTTCCTTGACCTTCTGGAAGTCGGCGCCCGCTTCTTGCAAAGCGGCTTCACTGTGTTGGCCGGCGCAGCCGTACAGGCTTGCGCAACCGGCGAGGATCAAGCAGCCAAGCACTTTCGACTTGAGGCTCATTGGGCATCTCCCAGTTGCTTGCGCAGACGAGTGATGCGGGTATTGAGCACGTTCAATTGCTCCTCGCTCTTGAGGGTCAGCACCTTGGCCTCGGCCAGGCGTGCGTCCAGTTCGGCCTGCTCGGCCCGCATGCGCGCACGCTTGTAGGACTGATCGGTCATGTTGCTTTGGGCACGAGCGAATTTTTCTTCGRCCAGTTTCATTTCCGGCATGTCGTCGGCGGTGGCGCCCACGGCTTTGGCTTGTACGAGTGCCTGTTCGGTCAGGCGAATCTGTTCATTCGGCGCAGGATCGGCTGCACAACCCGCCAGAGCCAGAACGGCCAGGGCAGCGAAAAGAGGTCGAATACTCACTAAAAATCCCTACTGTTTTGGGGTACTGACAGGTTGTTGCTGTTGCTGTTGCTGCGCTTTCCAACGCTCGATATTGCGTTGCAACGCGGCGTCCGTCAGTCCTGAGGCGGGCAATTCTGTCATCTTTTTGGCCAGCTGTCCGCGCAACCACGGATCGTTGCAGGCGGAGTTATGGGAAACAGCGAGGTACAGACCGGGTTTGTCGATCGGTTGCGGGTGGGCGCTCAGATCGTTGGCCATGCTCAGTGTCTGCGCGACTGCCATACCTGAATAGCGTCCAGCGAGGACAAATTCCACCTCACCCAGGAGCAATTTCTGAAAGGCCTGGGTCAGGTTGGGCGTACGGATGAGGGTCAATTGCTGCTCGGCAAAAGTGCCGAATGCCGCGGTCATTCGAGACTTTTCCGACAACGCGCCGGGATGACCGTGAAGATCCTGAGGCTCGTTGTAAATCAATGGCGAATTCTTGCGGGTCCAGACCAGGTAGTCGTTTTCCAGCAGCGGCGGATGAATGTAATCCAGGGTTTCCAGTTCGCTGACAGTCAATGGTGCATCGGCCAAAATGTCCATGCGCCCGCTGCGCACTTCGTCCAGCGCCTGGGAACGTTTACCGGCATAAAGCAGTTCGACCTTGATGCCCAACTCCCCCGCCACGTGCTGCAACAGATCAGCACTGGCACCGATCAGTTTTTTAGGATTTTGCGGATCTTGCCACAGGTACGGAGGTGCGTCCGGGCTGCCGGTCACGACCAGTCGCTCGCACTTGCCCGCCGCATTGGATAGAAGCGGCAACATTGTCAAACCCAGCAGCAATGGCCAGCCACGTACGCGACGCAAATCCATGGCAACACTCTCCCACTCAAATCCGGAACAAAAAAAAAGCCCGACCAAAAGGTCGGGCTCTTTATAAGTCAGGCCGCTGGATTAGACCAGCTTCTCGAACTCAGGGATAGCTTCGAACAGGTCAGCTACCAGGCCATAGTCGGCCACCTGGAAGATCGGCGCTTCTTCGTCCTTGTTGATCGCAACGATCACTTTGGAGTCTTTCATGCCGGCCAGGTGCTGGATCGCGCCGGAGATACCGACCGCGATGTACAGCTGTGGCGCAACGATTTTGCCAGTCTGACCGACCTGCAT
>NZ_JBFUKU010000317.1:0-5839 GCF_056400685.1 Pseudomonas sp. P5_A12
CCCTGAATGACCGCATCCACGAAATCCGCATGCGTTTCGAAGTGCTCAAGCGCGATACCTGGATCAATTATTGGCAGGCCATTGCCCAAGGGGGTGACGAGCATCACCTGGCCGAATTGCGCAATGCCACTCTGGCGGGACTGGACGAAGATTTCGTGTTCATCGCCCACTGCAATCTGGGCGGCGAAGCCATGGCCGAAGCCGACCTGCAACGTTTGCGCGACATTGCTCAACGCACCTGGACTCGAACCCTGGATGATCGGCTCGGGGTTTCATGGGAAGAGAACCGCCGCCAGGCACGAACGCCGGCGCCGAAGCTGCCTGTCAGCGAGCCGTTGCTGGCGGACAAACCCGAGCACCTGTTCGAACGTGCCGAAAGCGAACTGATCCCGGCTGATAACCCGTGGGGTTTCAAGCTCGATGTACCGCACTACAAGTACAACCGGGGCGAACTCTACAACCTGAGCATTACCCGCGGCACGCTGACGCGCGAAGAGCGTTACATCATCAATCACCACATGGTGCAGACGATCCTGATGCTCAGCCGCCTGCCCTTTCCCGAGCACCTCAACCACGTCGCGGAAATCGCCGGCGGCCATCACGAGAAAATGGACGGCACCGGTTATCCCAAACAGTTGAAACGCGAAGAAATGAGCCTGCCGGCGCGCATGATGGCGATAGCCGATATTTTCGAAGCGCTGACCGCTGCCGATCGTCCCTACAAGAAGGCCAAAACCTTGAGCGAAGCCTTGGGCATCATGGCCAACATGTGCCGTGACGCCCACATCGACCCGGAGTTGTTCGGGCTGTTCATCAACACACACATTTATTTGCAGTACGCAGAACGATTCCTCGATCCTCAGCAGATTGACGCTGTTGACCGGTCAAGCCTGCTGGTCAAGGCAGGCTTGAGCGCATGATCAGCAATCGGTCAGGCGCAGGAAAATCGCCGCCAGCCGCTCGATACCGGCCTGATCTTCAGCGGTAAAGCGCGCCAGTTTCGGGCTGTCGAGGTCCAGCACACCGATCAATCGACCGTCCTTGACCAACGGAACAACCAGTTCGCTGTTCGATGCGCTGTCGCACGCGATATGCCCGGGAAATGCGTGCACGTCTTCAACCAATTGAGTCTGCAAGGTCGACGCAGCCGTCCCGCACACGCCGCGCCCAAATGGAATCCGCACGCAGGCGATTTGCCCCTGGAAAGGACCGAGCACCAGCTCTTCGTTACGATTGAGGTAGAAACCGGCCCAGTTCAGATCATCGAGCTGGTTGAACAGGAATGCCGAGAACTGTGCAGCATTGGCGATAAAATCACGCTCGTCCGCCAGCAACGACTCCAGCTGCGCCCACAACATGCCGTAACCATCGAGGCCTTGGCCGCTCTTCTGTAAATCAATCATGCTTTGTGCTCCAACAGCTTGAGCCCGACCCAATAGCGGGCAAATTGATAGGCGCAACGGCCATTGCGATTGCCTCGGCCCCCGGCCCATCGCACCGCAAGGATGTCCAGTTCTTCGTTACGCTGCCACTCAAGCCCGGCCTTGCCGGCCAGTTGACCAATCCAGTGTTCGACAACGTTGAGGAAATGTTCCTGAGTAAACGGATAAAACGACAGCCACAAGCCGAAGCGGTCCGACAGCGCGATCTTGTCTTCCACCGCCTCGCTGGGGTGCAGTTCGCCGTCGACCCGTTTCCAGTTTTCGTTATCGCTTTCCTTTTCCGGCACCAAGTGGCGACGGTTGGAGGTGGCGTAAAGCAGAACGTTATCCGGTGCCTGTTCAAGGGAGCCATCGAGCACGCTCTTGAGTACGCGATAATCGCCCTCGCCCGACTCGAACGACAGGTCATCGCAGAACAACACGAAGCGTTGCGGCAACTTGCCGATTTGCTCGACCACGCGCGGCAGGTCCGCCAGGTGATCGCGCTCGATCTCAATCAGGCGCAAACCGGCGTGGGCATGTTCGGCGAGCAAGGCACGCACCAGCGACGATTTACCGGTACCGCGCGAGCCCCATAGCAAAGCGTGGTTGGCCGGCATGCCGTCGATGAACTGTTGGGTATTTCGCCCCAACTGTTCCAGCTGCCGGTCGACACCGATCAGATCGGACAGACGCATGTCGAGGCTGACGTGCAGGGGCAACAGAAAACCGCTGCGCCCCTCGCGCTGCCAGCGCGCGGCCAGGCATTGGTTCCAGTCGATGGTTTGTCGAGGTGCGGGCAGCAGCGGCTCGATACGGGCCAAAACAGCATCGGCGCGTTCAAGAAAAGCATTCAATCGAGCGTCCACGTCTTCTCCTCGGGCACGTTCACAGTGATGATGGCGATACAGCGACGAATACACAGCGTTCGGTGCCCGGCTCAACCCTTGCTCAAGGGTTCGCGAGAACATCGGTATCCCTGCATGATCGACTATGCTTGAGCAGCGAAAGAAAACGGAAGTGGTTCAACACCCCATGGATATCAAATTCACCCACCGGCTGTCATACAAGCAAGCCAAGCTTACTGTGCTGGTCGGTTTCATTCTGGGCACGCTGCTCAGCCTGCTGCAAATAGGCATCGATTATGCCAGCGAAGACGCCTCCATCAACCGCGAAATACGGTCTTTGCTGGAAATCAGCCATAATCCCGCCTCGCGCATCGCCTATAACATCGACGCCGAACTCGCCCAGGAACTGACCTTGGGCCTGCTGCGCTCACCGTCGATCATCAGTGCGAAACTGATCGATAACCGCAATACCGTGCTGGCCAGCGTCAAGCGTCCCGGCGTGCAAAGCGGTTATCGAGTGATCAGCGACTTCCTGTTCGGCGCCCATCGGCACTTCGAAGACCGGCTCTTTCTCAATCACCTGCCAAACGAATCCCTCGGGACCTTGCAACTGGAAGTCGATACCTATGCGTTTGGCAGCCGCTTCCTGCACCGGGCCGAAGTGACACTGCTCAACGGCTTCGCTCGAAGCCTGATCCTGACAGGCATTCTGCTCGCGCTGTTCTACGTGATGCTGACCAAACCCTTGGTTCGGGTCATTCGCGAACTCAGTGGCCGCGATCCGCGTAGCGTGGAGCCGACCCGGGTGGAATGTCCGCCGGGGCATGAAGACGATGAAATCGGTGTGCTGGTCAAAGCCGCCAACGAACAATTCGAAAACATCGCCACCGAAATCCATCAACGACGCAACGCCGAAAATCGCCTGACCGACTACCTCAGTCAACTGGAAAGCATCGTATCGACGCGTACCGCAGAGCTCAAGGCAACCAATGCCAGGCTCAGCCAATCCAATCGGGAGCTGGAAACCGCGCGCACCACCGCCACCGATATGGCCGAAGCCCGCTCGGTGTTTGTGGCCAACATGAGCCATGAAATCCGCACGCCCCTCAACGGCCTGTTAGGGATGATCGCGCTGTCGCTGGACGGCCCGCTCACTGCCGAGCAGCAGCAACAACTGTCGATCGCTCATGACTCAGGCAAAGTGCTGGTGGAATTGCTCAACGATATTCTCGACCTGTCGAAATTCGATGCCGGTCAGCTTGAACTCGAACACATTCCCTTCGACCTTGGCTCGTTGGTCGAGGACACCGCCAATCTGTTGTCCCAGAATGCGGCGCCGAGCGTGGAGCTTACGTGCCTGATCGATCCGCAGTTTCCGGCGCTGGTGCTGGGGGACCCGACCCGAGTGCGGCAGATCGTCAGTAATCTGTTGTCCAATGCGCTCAAATTCACCCGCTTCGGTCGGGTCGACTTACGTCTGTCTACGTTCGCGGAGGGCGTCAGAATCGAGGTCTGCGATACCGGTATCGGGATCGCCCAGGATGCCCAGGTCAAGATCCTCCAGCCGTTTACTCAGGCCGGTGCCGGTATTACCCGGCAGTTTGGCGGTACGGGGCTGGGCCTGGCCCTCACCTATAACCTCTGCGAAGCCATGCAGGGACGCCTGACGATCAGCTCGGAAGCCGGTTTCGGCAGCCAGTTCTGCGCCGACCTGCCGCTACCAGCCCACACCCGCGCCATGCCCCCGGCACCGCTGTCCGGCAAGGTCGTTGCGATTACCGCCGCCAGTAGCGGGCTTGCAGAACTGCTGAAAGCCCTGTTACCCGCGTGGGGGCTCGACTATCAACAGCGCTCCATGGATGACTCTTTGATTGGCCTTGAGCCTGATGTCTTGATCACCGACTGCCCCGAATGCCTGTTTGGTCTGCGCCCCACCCTCGCCGCACCGATTCTGTTGGTAACTGCTTATGGCAACTTCATGCCCAGCGAACAGGCGAGCGCCCTCGCGCCCTTGCAGCAACAGGCACGACCTCTGGCGCGCAATGCGCTGTACCAGAACTTGCGGCGAGTCTTGCAGCCGCAAAGTACGATGATCGACGGAGCGCGGGTCGACGCCCTGCCTCACCAGCGGCGTGGCCGCGTATTGCTGGTCGAGGACAACCCGGTCAATCAAATGGTGGCCAAGGGCATGCTGGGAAAACTCGGCTGTGAGGTCATCGTTGCCGCCCATGGTGCCGAAGCGCTGGATCAGCTTGAGCACACTGACTTCGATCTGGTGTTGATGGACTGCAACATGCCGGTAATGGACGGCTACGAAGCGAGCCGGCAAATCCGTCGCAGCGGGCGCTGGCCGCAGCTACCCGTTGTCGCGCTGACCGCCAACGCGATGTCCGAGGAACGCGAACGCTGCCGCGCGGCGGGCATGAKCGACTACCTGGTCAAGCCCTTGCGCCGGGAAGAACTGGCTGCCCTGCTTGATGTGTGGATGCCGACTACGACAGCGCCTTGATCTGACCTAACAAATGATCAAGGCCTTCGCGCAGATCATTCAGACGATCCAGATCCACCCCGCTGTCGYACAACAGGCGAGCCTTGAGCGGGCCGACCTGATCACGCAACGCCTTACCGGACGGTGAAAGGCTCAGGTGCACCTCGCGCTCATCGCGGACCGAACGCTGTCGCTGCACCAGCTGCAATTGCTCAAGTCGCTTGAGCAATGGCGTCAAGGTGCCGGAGTCCAGCGCCAGGCGTTCGCCCAACGCCTTGACCGTTGGCTGCCCGGGGGCTGCCTCCTGCCACTCCCACAGCACCAGCATGGCCAGATATTGCGGGTAGGTCAGGCCGAGTTGGTCGAGCATCGGCTTGTAGGCACGAATCACCGCCCGGGAAGCGGCATACAGCTTGAAGCAGAGCTGACTGTCGAGCTTCAGGGAATCGATGGACAGGGTGTTCATTTGAGCAGGGCTTCGATCTCGCGGCTCAGGTCCTGGGGCTTGGTCGCCGGGGCGAAGCGCTTGACCAACTGACCGTCCTTGCCAATCAGGAACTTGGTGAAGTTCCACTTGATGCCCTGCGAACCCAGTACACCCGGTGCGCGTTTTTTCAGCTGAACGAACAAGGGATGGGCGTCGGCACCGTTGACTTCGATCTTCTTGAACAGCGGGAAGCTGACACCGAAGTTCAATTCGCAGAATTCGGAAATGGCGCCTTCGTTGCCGGGTTCCTGTTTGCCGAACTGATTGCACGGAAAGCCGAGGACCACCAGCCCTTGGTCCTTGTAGGTTTGCCACAACTCTTCCAGCCCCTTGTATTGCGGGGTGAAGCCGCACTTGCTCGCGGTATTGACCACCAGCACGGCTTTGCCGGCGTAATCGGCCAGGGTCTTTTGTTCACCCTTGATGGTGGTGCACGGGATGCTCAGCAGGTTGTCGCTCATGGCTTGGACTCTTAATGAAAGGAGATAGGCTAAACATAGCGAGCAATTGAATTGCGTGCAATTTAATAAATCAATGGGGCACGATAATCCCTGCAGGAACCCGGCTTGCCGGCGATGGCGTACTTGAGATCGCC
>NZ_JBFUKU010000318.1:0-5819 GCF_056400685.1 Pseudomonas sp. P5_A12
ATTTCCCGGCACGATCAAACCTTTATCTCTAGCCATTTGTCTCCAGTTTCGCAGTGACTGAGGCGTGAGATTAAGCGCAATGGCGAGTTCTGCCACTGAGCGATTTAGAGGCGGCATCATTTGCAAGACGACCCAATCTTTGAAGTCGTCGTCGTAGCGTTTGCCTAGATTGGACATTGTTATGCACCTTCGCCCTCTTGAATGAATGAGTCAATCAACAAGGGTGACAGGTAGCCTGACACGGAGGGCGTTTRCCAAAAGGGACTCGCTGTAAGAGCGAAACCATTAGCGGCCGTTACCGCAGGAATGGATATGTACACCAAGGAAGAGAATGGTCGGCCCTAAGGCCGCCATCGCGAGCAGGCTCACGCCTACAGGGGGATGGAGCAGATCTGAATAACAGGTCAATTTCTGACGATGAAACCAGCCTTAACCCCCTTGCCGCACCGCCATAGCCGGCTACCATCAACCGAGAAGGAAAAATTATCCCAATCCCCTCAAGTTGAAGCCCCCCACAACCGACACAGTACTAATAGGACAAATACCCCAAGCAACAGCATATCGGCCAAGCCCACAGGCAAAACCCCCTGTGAAGGAATGTCCCTTTGACTGCCATCACCGGATTGCCAATACTCAAGGCAACTTGACGCTACCCGCACGGAACAAGGAATAACCCTTTGAAGCTGGAACTCAAGAACAGCTTGTCGGTGAAGTTGCTCCGGGTCGTCCTCCTGTCGGCATTGATCGTCGGCGTGGTCTTGAGCTGCGCGCATATCGTTTTCGATGCTTACAAGACGCGCCAGGCCGTAGCCTACGATGCCGAACGTATCCTCGACATGTTCCGAGATCCCTCGACCCAGGCCGTCTACAGCCTTGACCGGGAAATGGGCATGCAAGTGATCGAAGGCCTGTTCCAGGACGAGGCCGTGCGCCAGGCCTCCATTGGCCATCCCAACGAAGCCATGCTCGCGCAAAAAACCCGCGAATTGCAGCATTCAGACAGCCGCTGGCTAACCGACCTGATCCTTGGCAAGGAACGCACCTTCACCACCCAACTGGTCGGTCGCGGCCCTTACAGTGAATATTACGGCGACCTGAGCATCACCCTCGACACCGCCACCTACGGGCAAGGGTTCATCGTCAGCTCGGTCATCATTTTCATCTCCGGCGTGTTGCGCGCCCTGGCCATGGGCCTGGTGCTGTACCTGGTGTATCACTGGCTGCTGACCAAACCGTTGTCGCGGATTATCCAGCACTTGACCGAAATCAATCCGGATCGCCCCAGCGAACACAAAATCCCGCAGCTCAAGGGGCACGAAAAGGACGAACTGGGGATCTGGATCAACACTGCCAACCAGTTGCTCGAATCCATCGAACGCAACACCCACCTGCGCCACGAAGCGGAAAACAGCCTGTTGCGCATGGCCCAGTACGACTTTCTTACCGGCTTGCCGAACCGCCAGCAATTGCAGCACCAACTGGACAAAATCCTGGTCGACGCCGGCAAATTGCAACGGCGGGTCGCGGTGCTGGTAGTGGGTCTGGACGACTTCAAAGGCATCAACGAACAATTCAGCTACCAGGCCGGCGACCAATTGCTGCTGGCCTTGGCCGATCGCTTGCGGGCTCACAGTGGCCGCCTCGGCGCCCTCGCCCGCCTGGGCGGTGACCAGTTCGCCCTGGTCCAGGCCGATATCGAACAACCTTACGAAGCGGCCGAGCTGGCGCAAAGCATTCTCGATGATCTGGAAGCGGCGTTTGCCCTCGATCATCAGGAAATCCGTCTGCGCGCGACCATCGGCATCACCTTGTTCCCCGAGGACGGTGACAGCACTGAGAAGCTGCTGCAAAAAGCCGAACAGACCATGACCCTGGCCAAAACCCGCTCGCGCAACCGTTATCAGTTCTACATCGCCAGCGTCGACACCGAGATGCGCCGCCGTCGCGAATTGGAAAAAGACCTGCGCGATGCGCTGACCCGCGATCAGTTCTACCTCGCCTACCAACCCCAAATCAGCTACCGCGACAGCCGGGTGGTGGGCGTCGAAGCGTTGATCCGTTGGCAGCATCCCGAACATGGCCTGGTGCCGCCCGACCTGTTCATCCCGCTGGCCGAGAAGAACGGCACCATCATTGCCATCGGCGAATGGGTGCTGGATCAGGCCTGCAAGCAATTGCGCGACTGGCACGATCAGGGCTTCCCCGACTTGCGCATTGCGGTGAACCTGTCCACCGTGCAACTGCACCATGCCGAGCTGCCGCGTGTGGTGAGTAACCTGCTGCAAATGTACCGCTTGCCACCGCGCAGCCTGGAACTGGAAGTGACCGAAACCAGCCTGATGGAAGACATCAGTACGGCCGCCCAGCACCTGCTGAGCCTGCGCCGCTCCGGTGCGTTGATCGCCATCGATGACTTCGGCACCGGTTATTCGTCATTGAGTTATCTGAAAAGCCTGCCGCTGGACAAGATCAAGATCGACAAGAGCTTCGTACAGGACCTGCTCGATGACGACGACGATGCCACCATCGTTCGCGCGATCATCCAGCTGGGCAAGAGCCTGGGTATGCAGGTGATTGCCGAAGGCGTGGAAACCGCCGAGCAAGAGGCCTACATCATCTCCGAAGGCTGCCACGAAGGTCAGGGCTACTTTTACAGCAAACCGTTGCCGGCACGGGAATTGAGCGCCTACCTGAAACAGGCCCAGCGCAGTAACGCGGTCATTTTGTAGAAATCGCAGCCTCGTTTCACTCGACAGYTGCTACAGAAGCACACGGATCTGTAGCARCTGTCGAGTGAAACGAGGCTGCGATCTTTTGATCCACGATACAACGCTCGCGTGAATAAGAAATATTTCCACCTGCACCCTTTACACATAATGCGAAAGATTTGCATTATGTCGCAGTTTTGCGCACGTGAAGCGCCAGTCCACCCCTCTTGAAGCAGGATGTTCGCCATGATTCGTATGCCTCTGGCTACCGCCAGTCTGTTGGCCATCGCTATTTCCCTTGCCGGTTGCGGCGAAGGCAAAGACAAGACCGCCGCCGCGCCAGCGCCTGCTCCGGCCGCCAGCACTGCCGCTGCTGCACCAGCACCTGCTGTCGCCCCTGCCGCCGTCAGTAAAGTCGACGAAGCCGCCGCCAAAGCCGTAGTCGCGCATTACGCCGACATCGTCTTCGCCGTTTACAGCGATGCCGAATCCACCGCGAAAACCCTGCAAACCGCCGTTGACGCCTTCCTCGCCAAGCCGAACGCCGACACCCTGAAAGCCGCCAAGGCTGCCTGGATTGCTGCCCGCGTTCCTTACCTGCAGAGCGAAGTGTTCCGCTTCGGCAACACCATCATCGACGATTGGGAAGGTCAGGTTAACGCCTGGCCACTGGACGAAGGCCTGATCGACTACGTCGACAAATCCTACGAACACGCACTGGGTAACCCGGGTGCCACGGCCAACATCATCGCCAACACCCAGGTTCAGGTCGGCGAAGACAAGATCGACGTGAAAGACATTACCCCGGCCAAACTCGCCAGCCTGAACGAGCTGGGCGGTTCCGAGGCCAACGTCGCCACCGGCTACCACGCCATCGAATTCCTGCTGTGGGGCCAGGACCTGAACGGCACCGGCCCTGGCGCCGGCAACCGTCCTGCGTCCGACTACCTGGAAGGCAAAGGCGCCACCGGCGGTCACAATGATCGTCGTCGCGCTTACCTGAAAGCTGTGACCCAACTGCTGGTCAGCGACCTGGAAGAAATGGTCGCTAACTGGAAGCCAAACGTGGCCGACAACTACCGCGCCACCCTGGAAGCCGAACCGGTTGATTCGGGCCTGCGCAAAATGCTGTTCGGCATGGGCAGCCTCTCCCTGGGCGAACTGGCGGGCGAGCGCATGAAGGTTTCCCTGGAAGCCAACTCCCCGGAAGACGAACACGACTGCTTCAGCGACAACACCCACAACTCGCAGTTCTACGATGCCAAAGGCATTCGTAACGTGTACCTGGGCGAGTACACCCGCGTCGACGGTACCAAAATGACCGGCGCCAGCCTGTCGTCCCTGGTGGCCAAGGCCGACCCGGCTACCGACACTGCGCTGAAAGCCGACCTGGCGACAACCGAAGCCAAGATGCAGATCATCGTCGATCACGCCAACAAGGGTGAGCACTATGACCAGCTGATCGCTGCCGGCAACACCGCTGGCAACCAGATCGTCCGTGACGCGATCGCTTCCCTGGTCAAGCAGACCGGTTCGATCGAAGCCGCCGCTGGCAAACTGGGCATCAGCGACCTGAACCCGGACAACGCTGATCACGAATTCTGATCAACGCTGGCTGAACAAGAAGGCGACCTGCGGGGCGCCGATCGTTCCCACGCTCTGCGTGGGAATGCCTCAACGGACGCTCTGCGTCCGGCTGTTGATGTGACGCGGAGCGTCACAGGCTGCATTCCCACGCAGAGCGTGGGAACGATCACCTGCCCCACATCAAGTAAACGATAATTCCTCTTATTCAAACTCCGCTGCCCTGTTAGACTTTGCGCCCTTGTTTTGCTCGTCTTGCAGGATGTCTGATGCCCACGCTGCTTCTTCGCTTGTCCGCACTGTTGCTGGCCCTGTGCCTGAGTGCCTGCGATGACGCCCCGCGTTTTACCAAGGCCGAACCCGGTGAAGCCCGGTCCGGCGGCAGCGCGACCGTGCGCAAGACAGATCAGAACTCGTTTTCCCTGCCCTCTGCCAACCTGACGCCGTCACGGCGTGTGGACTTCAGCGTCGGCAACAGTTTTTTCCGCAACCCCTGGGTGATCGCCCCGTCGACCACTACCGCCCGCGATGGCCTCGGCCCATTGTTCAACACCAACGCCTGCCAGGGCTGCCACATCAAGGACGGTCGCGGCCATCCGCCAACGCCTGATGCACCGAATGCCGTGTCGATGCTGGTGCGCCTGTCGATCCCCGACGCGCCGGCTTATGCCAAGGTCATCGAACAGCTCGGCGTAGTGCCGGAACCGGTCTACGGTGGCCAGTTCCAGGACATGGCCGTGCCCGGCGTAACCCCGGAAGGTAAAGTGCGTGTCGATTACACGCCCGTTCCGGTGCGTTTCAAGGACGGCACCGAAGTCGAACTGCGCAAGCCGAGCTTGAACATCACCCAACTGGGCTACGGCCCGATGCACCCCGATACCCGGTTCTCGGCGCGTGTCGCCCCGCCCATGATTGGCCTGGGCTTGCTCGAAGCGATCCCCGACGAGGCGATCCTGGCCAATGCCGAGGCGCAGGCGAAGGATAAAAACAGCATTGCTGGACGCCCGAACCGGGTCTGGGATGACGTGCAACAGAAGACTGTCCTCGGCCGATTTGGCTGGAAAGCCGGGCAACCGAACCTTAATCAACAGAATGTTCACGCGTTTTCCGGCGATATGGGTCTCACGACCAGCTTGAGACCGTTCGATGACTGCACAGACGCGCAAACCGCCTGCAAACAGGCACCGAATGGCAACGGCCCCGATGGCGAACCGGAAGTCAGTGACAACATCCTGCGTCTGGTGCTGTTCTACAGCCGCAACCTTGCCGTACCGGCCCGCCGCGATGTCAGTGCGCCTCAAGTGCTGGCCGGCAAGAATCTGTTTTTCCAGGCGGGTTGTCAGTCCTGCCACACGCCGAAATACACCACCGCCGCCAACGCCGCCGAACCTGAACTGGCCAATCAAGTGATTCGCCCTTACAGCGATCTGCTGCTGCATGACATGGGCGACGGCCTGGCCGACAACCGCACTGAATTCCAGGCCAGTGGCCGCGACTGGCGCACCCCGCCGTTGTGGGGCATCGGCC
>NZ_JBFUKU010000319.1:0-5802 GCF_056400685.1 Pseudomonas sp. P5_A12
GGATTACGTGCCGCTGCTCGAAACCGTCAACGCTGAACCTTCCGGTGAATGGAGCGTGTCCCTGATCGATATCAAGGATCCGCAAAATGTCGTTCGCGTCACCGTTAAAGACTCGCGCCTGTTCAAGATCAAGACGTGGTTGCACGAGCGATTTAATACGCTGGCAGGCAGTGGCAGTGAACATGCTCCGGGCGAGCCACCGGCGGTCAATACATTGAATGCCGGGTTTGCGATCCAGGCGCTGCTCAATGAGCTGCACGACCATGAGGACACTGCGCAGCGCATCAGCGCAGCGCCTTTGGCAACCGCGGTGCGCCTGCATGGCTACGTGATTTATGCCCAGCTCATTCATGGCAACCTGGCCGATATCGCTGGTGTCATCAAGTTGGTCAGGCAGGCTTTGATGAATGAACGGGTCATCKCTGAAACCACATCCAGTGTGGTGGGCCGCACGTTCGGGCGTGTGGCGGGCGAGGGTGCGGGCACGGTGCTGGCGTTGGCCAACGTCGGTTTTGACATTTATGAGCTGGCTAATGCAGACAACTCTGCGCAAAGGGCGCGCGCCGGAACCCRGTTGACCTTCGACCTGGCCGGGCTGGTCTTAAGTGGCGTGGCATTGGCCGTGGGCGGCACTGTTGGTGCATTCGCCGGGCCACTTGCCATTGTGGTGGCCGGCGTGGGTTATGGCGTGAGCGCCCTCGTAAGCAACTACAGCGCGATCCTGGAAAAGGCCCAGCAAGTGGGGCTGTATTTTGATGGGCTGAAAAGGGGTTATGGCCTCGGTGGTCATTCCCTGATCGATGGCATTGTTCATCCGATGTCGGACGTGGTGATAACGACCCTGGATTTGCGCAACCGGATGATCGAATTCGGCAGTCAGGCATTGTTTCCCGAGCATCGCAACGGGCCGGGATTGCCCGATTACTATGGCGATATCTCAAAGGCAATTAACATCCGAGAAGGCTGGGGTTTGCCCGGTCAGGCCTTGATCGCCGGAGGCCCGGGCGATGAGCCCGCTGATGACTACTCCGGAGATCGAACGGTCAGCGGCGCGATTTTGCCTTGTACGCCCCTGTGCTACTTCGGCTATGAGTACCAGCTCATGCCGGGTGYGGTTAATCGTCACGACAAGGGTTTCGATGTCGCCCGTGAGCTGGAGTTTGATGCCCAGGGCAACCGACAGTTTTACTTCACGCCCTGGACCCCTTTTGAGTACGTCGTCTACACACTCAGACCGGTCTACAAACCCACCACTGTCACGGTCCTGCTCGATAAAGACATTCAGTCCCTTTACGTTGCGCAAATTCCGCTTGAGTGGAGAGGACTGATTACCTATGACATTGAAGGTGTGGAAGGGCAGTGCTCGTTGTCGCTGAACCCCGGTGTCGCCGCTGTCCGGTTGATGACCACATCCGCCGATTCGCCGATGCATTGGGTGCTTCGTGCGCCGTGGGTGGGCGAAGAGGCTGTGATAGTCGACCCTTCGGGCCTGCGGGTTGATGGTATCGATGTACAGGTTGCAGCAGGGACTGAACTGCATATACAGCTTGCGGGCGGGCAAATGTTCGCCGTCGACTGGGTGCACAAACAACTTGTGCTTGAGGAACAGGAAATCGAAGACGCTTTCGATTCTCGGCTGTTGCAGGAACATCTGGCAAAACTGRCTCACGAACATCGCCTGGCCAGTCCTTATGTGCCTCTGCACAACTTCAGTGTGCCTTTCGCTGACCCGGCGGCACCGATTCGCACCAATGGTTTTTACGAAGCGGCCAAGGACCGGGTCTTATATGCCCGCAACCTGCCGGCCGCTGTCTGCGCTGACATTCAGCTTGGCGTCGTGTCAGGGGATGATCTGTACTTCTACCACCGCGAACATCAAACAATCTGGCGTGTTGACGCCGTTACCGGGCAGGTGACCCAACGGTATCGGTTGCTGAACCCTGTTCAGGGTTCAACCATCATCGCCTGTCAGAATGCGGGGGCAGCGATTCGTGTCGTCCAGCAGGTCATGGACCGTGATGGCATTCTTTATCRCATGGACTATCTGCTGTCGGCCGAAGGTGCACATCTCTGCTCCATTGAAACGACCGTGGACGATGTAGCTGGGGTTGCCGGTGAGAACTTTGTCTGGGGCGGGTGGGCGCAGTTCCTCACGACATTCGACTTACAGGATTCGTTTGAGGATGCCTCTACTGGTATGGCCGACTCGATTGAACACTGGACCCCGGCGACGTTTGTCGCGATGCAGGTTCGCTTCAAACAACAACGGCATACCGCCTGGGTGCGCATCAGCGATAACTGGCTTCTCTGGAACCGTGAAGTCCAGACGAATGGTTGGGTGTTGTTGATGCCTTCAGACACCGATGGCGACAGCGTACTGTTCTACGATGATGCCCAGCACATTCTGTGGCGCTGGACGCGCGGTACTGGCGACAACCCGGTGTTGGTCGCGGCGCTGAGTGAGTTGAAAAGTATGGTCGCCGTGGCGGGAGGCTACCTTGCCCTCACCCGCGAAGGCTTGCTGTTCGATGTCGGCAACGATGGTGTCATCCGACTGCAAGGTTTGAACGAGCAGTGGCTCGGCGCTCACCCATCTTGGCTGACGGAGTTGCCGGACATCGCCGGGCAGTACTCGGTTGATAGCTTTTCAATTGTCGGCCTTTCCAACGCTGACGGCCTCGCTATGTCCGCTTGGTATCAGGATAGGCAGCTACTGCTTGTTGATCCCGCTCACGGCCAGGATTTGCAACGGTTGGGTTCGACGCCTGACAAACACGCTGCCTGGTTTTTTGCGCGAGGGACGGGACGGCTTTATCGTCAGGCCTGTCTTCCGATAGAACAGTTGCAGACAGCAATCGGCGATGACAAGCGTTTGCTGCACAACGATGTGATTCCCGCGTTGCAGGCGATTTGGCCGCAGTGGTGCTTTGTTGATATCGCGGTTAGCGGCGCGGGGTTGCAAGGTTGGACCCATGACGGCATCTGCCTTGAGTTGCTCGACGGTGAGCCGGCCACGATCACTGGCGTGGACAAGCGGTTTTTCCCACCGCAGGTTACCCGGCAGGAGCAGGAATCGAAGTTGCGACGCTTGATCGACAATCAGCGGTATGCACTTGCCTTGAGGGTTGGTCGTGAGGGGGAACATTTCACCTGGTATGACACCTCGGCTGGCCGACTTTTTACGACTGGTGGGCGGTTCGACGGGCGGTGGTCTTCATACCTCGGGACTCGGGACCGACGGACCTTTCTGCTCTACGATCCGATCGGTCGTTTGCTACACAGTGACAAGCGTGATGTCTGGTTGATGCCAAGCGTTGTACAGCGGGATGCTGCAGTGCTGACCCTTGAAACCGACCACCGAATCGACGACCTGTTGCCGCTGATTCCCGATGAAATCACCACGCTGGTTCTGGCGAGCGAGCAGGGTGTGTTGACATGTCGACTGACTGCGCAGGTCTGGGAGCGTCTCGACTGCATCATTGTCGAGTGCGGGCGCCTGCAAGATGCGGGCGAGTGGGTGTCCGGCCTATTGACGTTGGAGACTGGGGCCCAGGATGTGTGGCAGGTCAACCTGATCGAAGGGCATTTGCTGTTAGCCGATCCCGACAGCGGACGCAGCCTGGTCCTTCGTGACGCTCAATCCATGCACAGTTCGCTTGCTCTGAGTCTTCAAGTCCTCGGTGGCACGATTGAGGTCACCCTCGATGAGTTGGTGCTAGCCATGGAGGGCGTCGATGCGCAGGGGCTCGCGCTGATGTCGCTCGTCGAGAGGTTGAACGACGTGTAAGCCTGCTCAAAGAGCTGATCCCGGTGTGTGCAAGGCCGCAGGTTTTCGAACCGGCGGCCTTGTCCATTTGGCCGTCAGGGAACCAGGTAGCCTTTCACCCCGGTAAAAATGATCTGCGCCGCCAGCGCGCAAACAAACAACCCCATCAACCGGCTGACAATCTGCAAGCCCTGGTCGCCGAGAATACGTTCGATGTGGTTGGCCAGATAAAGCACGACGCCTACGGTGAAACTCGCCAGAGCAATACTGAGAATCGCCGTGAGCTTGTCGTCCCAATGCGGCTGTCCGATACCCATCACCAGCAATGCGCCGATGGTGCCGGGGCCGACTGTCAGGGGAATGGTCAGCGGGACGATGGTCACGTCCTGCTGCACATTGTCGGTTTGCACCGCCGACTTGCCTTGGGCCATGCCCAGCGCCGAGATGAACAGCACGCTGCCGGCACCGATGCGGAACGCGTCTACGGTGATGCCGAAAACACTGAAAATCACCCGGCCGAACAGGTACAGCAAAACGCTGGACACCAGCGTGGCGACCGCCACTTTCCAGGCCAGGCGTCGTTGTTCCTTGCGCGAGTAGCCGCGGGTCAGGCTGATGAAGCAGGACAACACGAAGAATGGGCTGTAGAGCACCAGCATCTTCAGGTAAACGCTGAACAGCACTTGGAGCATGATTTCGGCTCGCATCAAAAGTGGGGTGAGGCGAAGTCTATCAGTCGATCAGTTGCGTGTGGGAATGGGGTTTCAAAGACTGGGTTGTAGTAGGTCTTTATTGGCGTGTTTTTAATTAAGTATATGGTGGTGGTTGTTATGGGGTGTGGGATATGGGGTATGGTGTTACATGTTTTTATTTGTCGGTATTAGTTGGTTTGGTTATTGTTGTTCCCGCAGGTTCAAGAAGAGCTTGTTAAGATATTAATAAGGAGTTTGTTATGAATAGCCAAGTAATGAGTCAACAATATATTGCCGCCTGCATTAACGATTTGCAGAAATATGAGATGGATGATGCTCTGACTATTCGCCCTCGTAGTATGTTTACGCTGGGTGACACCATTGAAGCGCCGTCGAAAGCCTCTATTGTGGGCGAAGGTGTGTTGTCTTTCAGTAGTGGCCTCAGTGCTGAGAACCGGTCGGATGCGCAGAATGCTTTTCTCTATGCAAGCCTTGTTGCGAACAAAGCATTTCCACAGGAGTACCAGGGTAAAGAGTGGTATGAGTTGTTTCGGGAAGTCATGACCAAAGCGGGCTGGACGCCTACCAGCAAGTACTACAACGACTTGCTCATCAGCGGAACCAGTGTCCGCATGGACAAACTGGTGTTGGAGATTCTTGGCTCAGTGGTCGCGGGCGTTGCGCTGCCTGGTCCTACCACTGCGTTGATGCTGAAAGTGGCGGGGGACGCGATTGCAGCCCTGCAAAAGCGCGATACAGCACTGACAGTTTATGAGCGAAACCTGTTGGCGCACGGCGTAGGCGGAATAGCGGCCGGCGCGTGCACGGAACATAATGGAGTAGCCATTTTGGCTCTCGGTGCGGTACGGTTTTTACGCAGTAATACGTCGACAAAAGTGCTGTTTGTGGATGTGGATACTCGTAGTGTGAAGTTGTATCGCGGTGAAACAACTTTTGAAAAAAATGATCTGCTCGCCAAGTCGACTCGTGAAGTTATTGCCAACAAACTTGTCGCGCACTCCGGCAAAATTGCTGACTATGACATCTAATTGAATCTTGCTGGGCAGTCGATTATCGACTGCCCTTTGCTATGGGTGAGAAAATGATATGGGTAACGATTATTTAGTGTCGGTGGTTGGGGCAGCTGTCGTGATTGTTCCTGAATCCGAATGTTGGGTAGCTCATGATGATGTGATCAATTCGGTATTGCTGGCGCAACTGGTTGCCAATAAAGAAGTTGAAAAAAATCCAGAGATTAATTGGTATGACGCTTATGTGAAGGTTTTAGATGGCTTTTGGCTTCGGCCAACAAAGGCGCGAGAGGAAAGGCTTATCACCGAACAC
>NZ_JBFUKU010000320.1:0-5797 GCF_056400685.1 Pseudomonas sp. P5_A12
CAATGGAGTTAGGTGAACACTGCACGCAAATTTGGGACGGCTCACTATCGGTTGCGCAGCATCTTAAGGCTGTCATTCAATTGCGCCAGGCAACGCTCTGCGTGACTGTGGACGAGCCTTGGACGGATATCGGTTTTGATGTAGTCGCTGAAGGTCATTGTGGCGAGCAGTTGAAATCAGACCTCGCTCATATGCGCTCTATTGTCTTGCTTGACCAGGAGCTTGCGCCCTATCTTCAATTGGGCGACCTCACAGAGGGATTATGGGCAGGGCTCAACACCGACTCGGAACCGCTGTTCGCTGCCATCGCGTTTCAATCCTCGCGTCGTCCAGTGGTCGAGGAGGGTGCGCTCGAAGGTGCTCATGACCAAGTGGCAGCGGGTCAATGCGGCAAAACCATGCAGGCGGATCTTGCGCTACTCACGCAACGACTTCTCGTTGAGAAATCATTGTCGGATTTTGAAGATCTGGGTGTCGTTAGTTCGGGGTTGTGGACGGGCCTTAAAACCAAGGTAGACAAGGTCTCGGACGCGGTCGCGTTCCAAGGCAAACTAGCGTCTGCACTCGCTCAGCTTGGCACGACACCTGAACTTGTATCTGCATATCGCAGGGCAATACAAGTGCTGCTTGGCGATGCCAATTCGCTGCTTGAACCCGAGGGCATGGCTTGTCAAACAGGTGCGCAATTGCGTCAGTGCTTTGAGTTACTCCGCCAACACGTGGATGTTCTGGCGACAGCAGCACACTTATCAGAATCAGGACAAGCGGACATTCAGAAACTGACGCTTGATGCGCTACTGCATTATTGCGAAGCCATCGTTCGATCTGAATCTGGTGTTCGTGCCTGGTGTGCATGGCGTAAGGTGCGGGAGGAGGCAATCGGCGCCGGTCTCTCAAGTCTGGTTCAGGCGATGGAGGGTAATTCCGTAAACCCTGGAGAAGTCCGCCTATCTTTTGAAACCAATTACGCTCGGTGGTGGTTGAACGCGGTCGTTGACAACGAACCTGTCATTCGTGGATTCGTCAGCGTAGAGCATGAACAACGAATTCGGGATTTTAGAGCTCTGGATGATCGCTTCACTTCATTAACCCGGGACTGGCTGCGAGCGCGTCTATGTTCAGGTCTACCTAATCCGGAGACTGTCACTCGCTCTTCGGAGTGGGGTGTGCTCCGGTACGAAATGGGTAAGAAGACTCGTCATTTGCCGCTTCGGGAGTTGATGTCCAAGATCCCTGATGCGCTGACGAAACTTACGCCTTGCATGCTGATGAGCCCGCTGTCCATTGCTCAATACCTCACGCCTGGTGCAAGCGCCTTTGACCTCGTCATCTTCGATGAAGCTTCGCAAATTCCCGTCTGGGACGCTGTCGGAGCCATGGCGCGCGGTAATCAAGTGGTAATGGTCGGCGACCCCAAACAGCTGCCTCCTACATCCTTCTTTGATCGTGCAGAATCAACGATGGATGATGAAGACGTTGAGGCCGATCTTGAGAGTATTCTTGATGAGTGCATCAGCGCGAACCTTCCGGTTCGTCATCTGAATTGGCACTACCGCAGTCGTCATGAAAGCTTGATTGCTTTCTCGAACCAACGTTATTACGACTCCAAGCTCGTGACGTTCCCATCCCCCGTGACAAACGACCGTGCCGTCAAACTGCACGAGATCGCGGGTGTTTATTCCAAAGGTGGATCAAGAACAAATCTGATCGAAGCGCGTGCAGTCGTCGCTGATGTAGTTGCTCGTCTGCGTTCGCCGGGATTCCGAGAAAGCAAGTTGACGATTGGCGTGGTGACGTTTAACGGTGAGCAGCAGAAGCTTATTGAGGATCTCTTAGACGAAGCACGTCGTAATGAACCATCGCTTGAGGCTTACTTTGCCGACACCGAGCTTGAGCCGCTGTTCGTGAAGAACCTTGAGAGTGTTCAGGGGGATGAGCGGGACATCATCTACTTCTCGATTACCTACGGTCGCGATGCAGCGGGTACTTTGGCCATGAATTTTGGCCCTATTAACCGCCCTGGCGGCGAGCGTCGATTGAACGTGGCAATTACGAGGGCTCGGCACGAGCTGTGCGTCTTCGCTAGCTTGCAACCTGAACAAATAGATCTAACGCGAACCCAATCGATTGGTGTCCGTGACTTGAAACACTTCCTTGAGTTTGCACAGCGAGGGCCTCGAGCGCTTGCTGAGGCCGTCACCGGCAGTGTCGGCGGCTTTGATAGTCCCTTTGAAGAAGCGGTCGCCGCGGTGCTCACAAGCCGAGGATGGCAAGTGCATACCCAAGTCGGTGTTTCCGCATTCAGAATCGATTTGGGCGTGGTCGATCCTGATGCACCTGGTCGCTACCTGGCCGGTGTCGAGTGTGATGGGGCGACCTACCATCGCAGCGCTACAGCGCGAGATAGAGACAAGCTTCGAGAGAACGTGCTTCGTGGGTTGGGATGGGAGATTCTGCGTATTTGGTCAACTGACTGGTGGATCAATGCCGTTGGTACAGCTGATCTAATCCATGAACGCCTGACCGCTTTGCTCGTGTTGAGTCGGGCTCGACGCGCCGAGCATGAAGCTCGGGAAGAGGCCGACCGCGTGCTGGTCGAAAATGCAGTAGTGGAGGTCGTTGAGGTGATCGAGGAGGTGACCGGTTCAGCGACTGAATCGCTGACCATCGATAGTGCGAAAGATGAAGGAGATACTCATCAGAGCCAGCAATACGCAACTGATGCCTTGGCACGTCAGCTGGTAAGCACCTCCCAATCGCATTACGTCTCGGCAGAGGTTGTTTACTACAGAGAGTCCGATCCTTCTTCCTGTGTCCAAGGGGTGGATCCGGATTTGTTTTTTGAGGCGAGTTACTCAGGCGTTTTAAACGCACTCATCGAGCATGTGATTAGCGAAGAAGGGCCTATTCTCGATGTGATTCTAGCTCGGCGAGTTGCAAGGGCTCATGGTTGGGTGCGTACGGGTTCCAAGATTAGAGAAAGAGTGTCGGCGATGGCGCAGAGCACTCATCGTATGACCGTTGATGATGTCGGGGAGTTCTACTGGCCAAGCCATATAACTGATGTTTCAGCCGTTGTCTGTCGTCGTCCCGAAGACGAGGCGAGTATCCGACCTGTTGATGAGATCTGTGGCGATGAGCTGGCATCACTCGCTCGGGAGCTTCGTGCCAAAGGCAAAGCAGGGGCGGCATTACTGCACGCCATGGCCAGAGAGCTGGGACTTCAAAAACTGTCTGCATCCAGCCGATTGAGGCTCGAAAAAACAGCCATGTAGGGCAGGAAAAACAGACTCGATTTAAGCCCAGGTGTAGTGGTCAACTAATCCCGGACACGACGTTAAGTTTTTCTTCGGCCCGAGCGGGCGCGGTAGCTGGAATAAAGCTGCCCCTCTAGCTGAATGCGATACACACGTTACTAATCGGCGCCATACCAGTATTGGGCCGTCACACCGCCGTCCATGAGGAAGTCACTGCCGGTGATGAACGTGCCTTCAGGCCCCATCAGTAGGGCGGCGACAGCTCCCACTTCGTCGGGTGTACCGCCGCGCTTGGCTGCGCAGGACTCGATCATGCGTCGATACCCATCGCCGCGCGGGCCATTAAGTTCGTCCCTGGCCAATGGGGTGAAGATGATGCCTGGACTGATGGTATTGACCCGAGCACCACGCTTGCCCCAGCTCACTGCTTGCGCGGCTACGCGCAGGGAGTTTCCACGTTTGGAGATCTGGTAAGCATTCAGCGGATCGGTCACGACATCAGGTTGAAGCATCGGAAGTGCAAGCAGCTCTTCGACCGGCGTGAGTGCCAACGCCTTGTTCTGCTCGTCCGTTAGGGCGGGTAAACGGTGGCCTGACTGCGAGGCGATTACGATTGCCGATCCACCATTGGCGATCACATCACCAAACAGCTCCAACACAAGAGCGGTGCCATACAGGTCGACCTTGAGAATGACTTCCGGTGGGGCTTGAGAAGGGGATACGCCGGCGGCGTGAATGACCCCCGTGATATCCCCGATAGCTGTGGCTTTGGCGACAAGCGCTTGAACGGATTCGCGGGACGAGACATCCACGATACTCGTTGTGACCTCGAAGCCTGCATCACTCAAGACCTTGGCGGCCGCGTCGGCTGTATCTTGTCGAAGATCCGCCAACAATACATGCTTGCCAGCGCTCACGCGTCGAGCAATGGCTTGGCCAATGGAGCCAGCGCCGATTACTACAGTGACATCTGTCATTTTCAGTGTTCCTAGAAGGCTATAGCTCCACTTTAGGCCACTCTGGGTCTATTGATTAGCCATTCAGAGATGCTTGGCCTTATGTATGGCATTCATCAATTGCTGCAGCACTATCTAGGATGGGTGCTTTCCGTGCATGACATTGGTGACCTCAAGTACCGGCAAAAGGAGACGACTTCAAGAACGGGACGAGCCTAAGCAGAGGCAATTTATGACTGTGCTATGCGTTCCTCTTTGCAGAGCGGCTGCCTCATTTCTCCTCGGCGTTACCAACCTGTCCGCTGTCCCAGGCTTCAGTAAGGTCGTCTATTCGATCCGCGATTTGAGGCTTTTTTGATAGGACAAGGCAGCGCGTGTTGCCGACAAACTCCTAGGTCAGATACAGCAAGTCGCCATCATCAAGCTCCAGTTTCTGCAACGCCTCATCAGGAATTCAAATCGCACCGTCACCATCCCATTCTTCGATCATGATTTGTCAGTGCTGTTGCGATTTTGACCCCGGCTGCTGATTTCGACTACCCCATCTGCAACCTCTGAGATCCTGCGCAAGGTCATCGTTTGCTGATTATTTGGGTGGGTCAATGAGTTCCGGCAGCCAGGGGGGGGGCTGAAGCAAGACTGACCCACCTCTAAATCTCCAAAAATCTCGCAGAGGCAATGGTTTGAGAGGAACAGACTGGGTCAGTGATATCGGCAACTGGATCAATTCGGCGTCGGCGCCAACAGTGCCGGGTAACCTGAAAGCCGTTACTTCAGTGTGATAGTGGTATTCACACCGTCATTCACGCTTTTGTCGTCAAACCAGCGGCTGGTGATGGTTTTGGTCTGGGTGTAGAACTGAATGGCCTGCTTGCCATACGGGCCGAGGTCACCCAGCTTGGAGCCGCGAGAGCCAGTGAAGCTGAAGGCCGGAACTGGTACTGGGATTGGGATGTTGATACCAACCTGGCCGATGTCGATCTCGCTCTGGAACTTACGAGCAGCAGCGCCGCTTTGAGTGAACAGACCAACGCCGTTACCAAATGGGTTGGCGTTCACCAGTTCGATGGCATCGTCCAGGGTATCGGCTTCCAGAACAACGAGCACCGGGCCGAATATTTCCTGGGTGTAGATGTCCATTTCAGTCGTCACACCCGAGAAAAGGGTAGGGCCGATGAAGTTGCCTGCCTCGTAGCCTGGTACCTTGATGTCACGGCCATCCAGTTCAAGTTTGGCGCCTTGACGAACACCACTCTCGATCAGATCCAGGATGCGTTGTTTGGCGCGCTTCGAGATGACTGGGCCTATGTCTGTGCCAGGCTCGGAGCCCGCGTTCACTTTCAGCTTCAGAGCCAGTTCCTTGATGTCCGGCAGCCAGCTCCGTGCCTCACCAACAAGAACAATTACGGAAGTTGCCATGCAGCGCTGACCGGCAGCACCGAAACCCGCACCGACCAGTGCGTTCAGGGTGTGCTCACGGTTCGCATCAGGCAGCACCACGGCGTGGTTCTTGGCGCCCATCATCGACTGAACGCGTTTACCGTGTTGGCTACCCAAGTTGTACACGTGGGTGCCGACGTGGGT
>NZ_JBFUKU010000321.1:0-5772 GCF_056400685.1 Pseudomonas sp. P5_A12
GTGTCAGTGACAGCAGATTTGACTGACASACCGCTATCGCGAGCAGGCTCGCTCCCACAGGGGGAGCGGTGGCAGGGCTTAGTGCTGCAGAATCTTGTTGAGGAAGTGCTGTGTCCGCTCGGCGCGGGCGCTGATGTCGCCGAAGAATTCCTCTTTCGGGCAGTCTTCGATGATTTTGCCCGCGTCCATGAAGATCACCCGGTCCGCCACTTTACGGGCGAAGCCCATTTCGTGGGTCACGCACATCATGGTCATGCCTTCGTGGGCCAGTTGCACCATAACGTCGAGCACTTCGTTAACCATTTCCGGGTCCAGTGCCGAGGTCGGTTCGTCGAACAGCATGACGATCGGGTCCATCGCCAGCGCGCGGGCAATGGCCACACGCTGTTGCTGACCACCGGAAAGCTGGCCCGGATGCTTGTGAGCGTGGGCAGACAGCCCGACGCGCTCAAGCAGTTGCAGGCCTTTCTTGGTGGCTTCTTCCTTGCTGCGGCCCAACACCTTGATTTGCGCGATGGTCAGGTTTTCGGTGATGGTCAGGTGCGGGAACAGTTCGAAATGCTGGAACACCATGCCCACGCGTGAACGCAATTTCGGCAGGTTGGTTTTCGGGTCGGCAATCGAAGTACCATCGACCACGATGTCGCCTTTCTGGAACGGTTCCAGGGCATTGACGCACTTGATCAGGGTCGATTTGCCGGAACCGGACGGCCCGCACACCACGATCACTTCGCCTTTTTTGACATCGGTACTGCAATCAGTCAGTACCTGGAAGTCGCCATACCACTTGTTGATGTTCTTGATAGAGATCATACGGCAAACCTTTTTTGCAGACGCTTGACCAGCAGCGAGGCGGCAAAGCTGATTGTGAAGTACACGAGACCTGCGAAGATCAGGAACTCATTGGAGCGGCCAATGATGTCGCCGCTGGCACGCGAGGCGTTGAGGAAGTCCACCAGGCCGACCGCGTAAACCAGCGAGGTGTCCTGGAACAGGATGATGCTCTGTTGCAACAACAGTGGGGTCATCTTGCGGAACGCTTGCGGCAGGATGATCAGTCGCATCATCTGGCCATAGGTCATGCCCAAAGCCTGGGCTGCGCCCATCTGCCCTTTGGGAATCGACTGCACACCGGCTCGCACGATTTCGCAGAAGTACGCTGCTTCAAACATCATGAAGGCCACGATGCACGAAGCGAAGGCGCCAATCGGGGTGTCTTCGCCGGTGATCCAGCGCAGCACGAATGGCACTGCCAGATAGAACCAGGTGATCACCAGCAGCAGCGGGATCGAACGGAAGTAGTTGACGTAGGCGCCGGCCAGGTTCGACAGCAGTTTGTTGTGGGACAGACGGCACAGCGCCAGGATCGTGCCGAGGATGATCCCGCCGACCACGCCCATGGCCATCAGCTTGAGGGTCATGACCATGCCGTTCCACAAACCCGGCAGGGAAGGGATGATGCCCGAGAAGTCGAATTCCATTATTTACCCCCTACGGAGATCAGGCCCGGTACGGCCACTTTCTTCTCGACCAGGCGCATCAGCAGCATGAGGCTCATGTTCAGGGTGAAGTAGATCAGGGTTGCCAGGGTGAACGCTTCGAACAGGTTGGCGGAGAACTCGGCGGTCTGTTTGGTTTGCGCGAGCAGCTCCATCAAACCGATCAGCGAGGCCACGGACGTGTTTTTGAACACGTTGAGGAATTCCGAGGTAAGCGGCGGAATGATGATCCGGTAGGCCTGGGGCAGCAGCACGTTCCAATAGATCTGGGGCAGCTTGAAGCCCATGGCGCGGGCGGCAGATTCCTGGCCTTTGGGCAGGGCCTGGATGCCGGTGCGCACTTGTTCGCAAACGCGAGCCGTGGTGAACAGGCCCAGGCAGACGACAACGCTCAGGAAAGCCGAGGTAACCGGGCTCAGGTCCTGTTTGTACCAGTCCTGCAGGTCTTGCGGCAGCAGGTCGGGCACCAGGAAGTACCAGATGAACAGCTGAACCAGCAGCGGCACGTTACGGAAGAGTTCGACGTAGCAGGTCGCGATGCCCGATACGACGCGATTCGGTACGGTGCGYATGACGCCCAGAATCGAGCCCAGTGTCAGGGCGATGATCCAGGCCACGATGGCGATGGCAATGGTCCAGCCCAAACCGGTGATGTACCAGTCGAGATAGGTCTCGCTGCCAACGCCAGTGGACTTGAAGAACACGCCCCAGTCCCAGTTGTAATTCATTAGGGTCTCCCCTCAGATCGATCAAAGTACAAGTGCCCGCCTGGGGAAGCTCCGTTCCCATCCTGACCTTGACGGTCAGGCACACACCATCGGCTCGACAGCCACCGGTTCGAGTGTTTCCAAAAATGCCAGCAGGGAGTGACAATCCCCTGAAAGGGCAGCGCCCTGTCAGGAGATAAGGTTAGTCAGAATTCAGGACTTTTTTTCTACAGGCTTGTCGTCAGCCGCTTTGTCGGTCGGATTGGCGATCAGGGCCTTGAGTTCGTCGCTCATCGGGAAGTTCAGGTTCAGGCCTTTAGGCGGGATTGGCGCCATGAACCATTTTTCGTAGATCTTGTTGATCTCGCCCGACTTGTAGGTGGCGATGATGGCGTCATCCACCGCTTTCTTGAACGGCTCGTCGCCCTTGCGGACCATGCAGCCGTAGATTTCGTAGGACTGTGGGGTACCGGTCACGGCCCAGTCATCTGCTTTCTTGGCCTTGGCTGCTTCGCCTGCCAGCAAGGCGTCGTCCATCATGAAGGCTACAGCGCGACCCGATTCCAGCATCTGGAAGGACTCGCCGTGGTCTTTGGCGGAGATGACGTTCATGCCCATTTGCTTGTCGGCGTTCATCGACTTGAGCAGGCGCTCGGACGTGGTGCCAGCGGTGGTCACAACGTTCTTGCCTTTGAGGTCGGTGAAGTCTTTGTAAGGCGAATCTTTCTTCGACAGCAGACGGGTGCCGATTTCGAAGATGCCAACGGAGAAGTCAACTTGCTGCTGACGCTCTACGTTGTTGGTGGTGGAGCCGCACTCGACGTCCACGGTGCCGTTCTGCACCAGCGGGATACGGGTTTGCGAGGTCACCAGGTTGTATTTGACCTGGAGGTTCGGCATGTTGAGGTCTTTCTTGATGGCTTCGACGATTTTCAGTTGCAGATCGTGGGAGTAACCAACCGGCTTGCCGGAAGCGTCCGCGATGTACGAAAACGGAATGGAAGCGTCACGATGCCCGAGGGTGATGACACCGGACTCTTTGATCTTTTTCAGGGTGCCGGTGAGTTCGGCAGCGAAAACCGGAGTGCTGATCAGAGCGGCAGCAATGGCTGCGCCCAGGATATGGGGAACGATGCGCATCAAATTGTCCTCGACATTGTTTTTTTTATGGAGCCAGTTTATCGGCCCTTTTGTGCTTCGAAAGCCCGGCGGTCCCTGAGGGGATGGCGCGAAGGGTGTTCGTCAAAGAGTGTAGAGCATGACTCGTGCCAGGCCAGGCCGATTAACTCAACATATTGATTTATAAGGGTATTAAATATTTATGGCGATATTTCTCGCGAGGAATAATCCGGTTAACCGAATCGACTGGTGGGTCGCGTTCGGAAAACCGAATGCTGATGCCAGACACATAACCTGTGGGAGCTGGGCTTGCCCGCGATGGCGGCGCGTCAATCACCACAGGTGTCAGCTGGAAGACCGTCATCGCGGGCAAGCCCGGCTCCTACAGGGATTGGTGGTGTCTGGGGGAATGCAAAAAGCCCCTGAATCTCTCGATTCAGGGGCTTTGCTTTAATCGGATGCGGCTCAGGCCGCTTCGATCTTGCTGCGGTTCTGTTCAACCTTGCTCAGGTAATCCGCCAGTTTCTGCTGTTCAGCCGCAGTGGTGAACAACCCGAGCTTGCTGCGACGCCACAGAATGTCGTGCGCAGCGGTTGCCCACTCATCGCTGCACAGGTAGTCAATTTCGCGGGTGTAGAGCCCGCCACCAATGTGGTCCCCCATATCACGGAGGTCCTGCACGCCTTCGAGCATGCGCCAGGTGCGGCTGCCGTAGGTGGTGGCCCAGCGGCGGGCGATTTCGGTTGGCACCCAGTCGAACTTGTCGCGGATCAAGGCGCACAAGGCTTGCGGAGTGGTCATGTCTTCGCCGCCCGGCAGCGTGGCGCTGGCGGTCCAGCTTGGTTTCATCTGGGTGAAGTACGGCGCCAATTGCGCCAGCGCCGACTCGGCCAGTTTGCGGTAGGTGGTCAGTTTGCCGCCAAACACCGACAGCAATGGTGCTTCTTCACCGGTGCCCGACAACGCCAGGGTGTAGTCGCGGGTGACGGCCGACGGGTTGTCGGACTCGTCGTTGCACAGCGGGCGAACACCAGAGTAACTGTGCAGGATGTCGTCGCGGCTGACCTGCTTCTTGAAGTGGGCGTTGACCACTTTCAGCAGGTAATCGGTTTCGCCCTCGGTGATCGCCACTTTAGCCGGATCGCCGGTGTACTCACGGTCGGTGGTGCCGATCAGGGTGAAGTGGTTCAGGTACGGAATAGTGAAGACGATGCGCTGATCTTCGTTTTGCAGAATGTGCGCGTGTTCACCTTCATACAGTTTCGGCACGATCAGGTGGCTGCCCTGGATCAGGCGAATGCCATACGGCGACTCCATCTTCAGGTCGTCACGAATGAACTTGGCCACCCACGGGCCGGCCGCATTCACCAATGCCTTGGTGCGGATCGAAAACAGGCTGCCATCGGCGCGTTCCAGGTGCAGGTGCCACAAACCCTTGTTACGACGCGCGCTGACGCAACGGGTCTGGGTGTGAACATGGGCGCCTTTTTCGCGGGCAGCCATGGCATTCAAGACGACAAGGCGCGCGTCATCGACCCAGCAATCGGAGTATTCGAAGCCTTTGGTGATTTCGCTTTTCAGCGCGCTGTCCGGGCCGAACTTCAGGCTTTTAGAGCCTGCCAGTTTTTCCCGCTTGCCGAGGTTGTCATACAGAAACAGGCCGGCGCGGATCATCCACGCGGGACGCAGGTGCGGACGATGTGGCAGCACGAAGCGCATTTGTTTGACGATGTGCGGCGCCTTGGCCAACAGCACTTCGCGCTCGGCGAGGGCTTCGCGCACCAGGCGGAACTCGTAATGTTCAAGGTAGCGCAGGCCACCGTGGATCAGCTTGCTGCTGGCCGAGGACGTGTGGCTGGCCAGATCATCCTTTTCACAAAGGAACACCGAAAGACCGCGGCCGGCGGCATCCGCTGCGATTCCTACGCCATTGATCCCGCCACCGATGACGGCGATATCGTAAACCTCAGCGAGAGGGGGCGTACGCAAGATGGAAGTGGGCATCGGCAGGCCTCGGTGCTTATTTTATGTATTTGAATTCGAACATTAATGTTCATTTGCGAAAATGGTAGCCCATAAAGATGCCGGCAGCCAGCTAACTTCGATTAAAAAAACTCATCGAAGGGCGGTTAAAGGAAAATTTTCGAACATTGAATGAAGGGGATGCTGAATTTTGTGGCGAGGGAGCTTGCTCCCGCTGGGCTGCGAAGCGGCCCCTAAATCATTCATCCGCGTTCATTCAGACTCACTCGGACAGCCGCAACTGCGACGGCTTCGCCGCCGAGCGGGAGCAAGCTCCCTCGCCACAAAATTCAGCATCCCCTTCATTCAATCTTCGAAAATTTTCCTTTAACCGCCCTTCGATGAGTTTTTTTAATCGAAGTTAGCTGGCTGCCGGCATCTTTATGGGCTACCATTTTCGCAAATGAACATTAATGTTCGAATTC